>NZ_JBHVQU010000001.1:0-143209 GCF_042886655.1 Peribacillus sp. NPDC058002
CTCCCGGACCCATTAAACTGGTGACCTCGACATGTTTACCGCCGATATTCTCAACCAAATCTCCAATCATTCCCGTTGTTGCAACGATATTCAGCTTACCATTGCCTTTATCACTTTCAACCGTATCATTGCCACACCCCGTTAAAATCAGCAATGCAGCAATCACGCTCCAAATGGATTTCAGAAAGCCCATCCATACTCCCTCCCTTTTTCCTCTTTCTAAAATAGTTTGCCATGCGCAAAAATAAGTGTAAAAATTTTTACATTGTCGTAAATGCTAAAAAGTTTCCTCTATACAACTTATTTCATACTATACACAAATATACAAAAAAAGTGCAACTATTTTTTCAAACATTTCAAAAAGGACAATGAATTTCGCACACGTAAAAAACTGTCAGGAAGCTCCACTGGGGAGCTTCCTGACAGTCGGTCATGCCGTACATGAAACGAACTCTGAAGTTATATTTATATTGTGGGGTTCTAATGGTGAATATAAACTATGGGGGCTATTTCGAACATTGTGAAATTCACGGGTAATAGCGCTGATTTTACGAGTAAAGTGCCAAAATTCACGAGTAAACGCGGGATTTTACGCATTCCATGTGCATTGCCACTCATTTTTTCAAGGAAATTGCCAAGTACGCAAATCCCAATTCAATTCCGCAAAGCACAAAAAGGGTGATTAGGGTTTGAAACATCATGGTCTCCTCCTCCTCTAAGACTTAAAACAATCTTAAAGGATGAAACCCATACCAGAACAAGACCTTATTTGAAGAAATCTTCAGCAGCCCCACACTGTTCTCTTGCCCTGAAATGGGTTTCATACTGTACAATATAAAAAAAGAAAAAACGGTGATACCATGACAAATATTAAAGAAATAGCTCAATGTGCCGGTGTATCTGTCTCAACAGTGTCCCGTGTATTGAATGATCATCCATATGTAAGCCCAGATAAAAGAAAGAGCGTCTTGGAGGCCATCGATCGTTTGAATTATACGAGAAACATAAATGCCATTCATCTTTCAAAAGGTAAAACCAATCTTATCGGCATCATCATCCCCTTCAACAATCACCCATATTACGGGGCAATCGTTAACGGAATCACTAAACAGGCTAATGCAATTGGCTGTCATATCGTCATCTTTCAAACAAATTATGACAGAGAGAAGGAAATCGAGGCTTTTAATATGCTGCAAATGAAGCAGCTCGATGGCATTATCGTTTGTTCAAGGATTTCGGAAATGAAAATCCTTTTGGAATATCAAAAATACGGACCGATCATTTTATGTGAAGATACGGCCCAGGCTGAATTCTCATCCATCAGCATTGATCATTATGCAGCTTTCTCCTGTGCCCTTGAGTACGTGATTGCTAAAGGATATAAGAAAATCGGATACAGCCTCGGCCGTAAAAAGAGCAGAAATAGTTCCCATCGTACAAAGGCCTTTACCGATATCATGAGTAAACATCAACTGATAAACAATAAGGAATGGCTGTTTGAAGGCAGTTATCACATCAAAGACGGTGAACAATTGTTTCAGGAATGGAATTCGATGATGGATAAACCTGAAGCCATCATCATCACGAATGATGACACGGCGGCTGGCTTCATTCTTACCGCTAAGAAATCAGGTATAAGGGTCCCGGAGGATGTGGCCATTCTCGGTTTCAATAATGATAGCCTGGGTGAAATGCTCGACATCACGACCATTTCCCTGCCGTTGGAATGGATTGGGAAAATGGCGGTGGACCTATTTGAGAATCCTGAGCTGGTCAAACATGTAAAACTGGACTACGCCCTTATAAAAAGAAGGACCGTTTAATGATCTCCATGCTTTATTTTGGTATATCGCCATTTGAATTCTTCCTTGCCGCCATCATTCATTAACTAGGAAAAAATAACCACATAAAATAATCATTGCGATATTCATGAGATTATTTTATAATTTTGATATAGTAAAGTTTACTCAATTACTAGCAATCTATTAGCGATTGCATGAATTTCATGAGAACTATCGTCTGACGTCACTTACAAGCTGGCGCAACGATTTTAGAAAATTGAATACTTCCTCATTTACCGATGAGTTAGAGGCTGCAGCTTATAAAAGTAAAACGGACGAGATTCTGGAAAATTCAAGACTCCGTTTGAAAGGATAAATTGCCGAAGTAAGGGTATATTCCATGTATATTCTTGCTGGCGGTGTTACCGAACAGGAACACCACTGTCACGCTTTTTCAAAAAAGCGTGGGGAGCTATCTTCGGAAGGATAAACGGGTTTATTATAAACAGCCGTCGATCTTTTTCGACTGCTGTTTTTTATTTTTCGTTCCCTTCCAATAAAAAGGAGTGTAACATCAATTGTCAAATTCACAATCAGCATCAAGCCCTACTGAACTGAAAAGGAGCCTGAAAGCGCGTCATTTAATGATGATTTCATTAGGTGGAACGATTGGAACAGGTTTATTTTTAGCAAGTGGCGGTGCCATTCATTCAGCCGGTCCCGGCGGTGCCTTGGTGGCATACGCAGTCATCGGCATCATGGTTTATTACTTAATGACAAGTCTTGCAGAAATGGCAGCGTTCATGCCAGTGGCCGGTTCATTCCGTGTCTATGCATCCAAATTCGTCGATCCGTCTTTCGGTTTTGCGATTGGTTGGAACTACTGGTATAACTGGGCAATCACCATTGCCGCTGAATTGGCAGCCGTTGTCTTAATTATGAAGTTCTGGTTCCCGGATAGCCCTTCAATTATCTGGAGTGCCATTGCATTAATCACTATGTTTCTTATCAATTATATGTCAGTAAAAGGTTTCGGGGAGGCAGAATTCTGGTTTGCCATGATCAAAGTCGTGACAGTCGTCATTTTCTTGATCACGGGTGTCCTGATCATTCTCGGGATCATGGGTGGGAAAGACCCAATTGGATTTTCAAATTTCACAATGGGTGAAGGTCCCTTTAACGGTGGGTTCTTTACGATCCTGGGCGTATTCATGGCTGCCGGCTTTTCATTCCAAGGAACGGAATTGCTTGGAGTGACTGCTGGTGAAAGTGAGGATCCAGAAAAAAATATCCCAAAAGCGATCAGATCCGTTTTCTGGCGCATCATCTTATTCTATATCCTTGCCATTTTTGTAATTGGCATGATCATTCCGTTTACCGATTCACGATTATTGAGTGAAGATGTTGCCGTAAGTCCATTCACGCTTGTATTCGAACGGGCAGGCCTTGCATTTGCTGCATCCATCATGAACGCGATCATTCTATCATCCGTACTCTCTGCCGGTAACTCTGGCATGTACGCTTCAACCCGTATGCTATGGGACTTGGCACGTGATGGGAAAGCACCGAAATTCCTAGGCAAGTTAGATAAAAGAGGAGTACCCGTGAATGCACTTATCGTGACTTCTTTAGTAGGCTGCGTTGCATTCTTAGCTTCATTTTTCGGTGACGGCGTCGTTTATATCTGGTTATTGAACGCTTCAGGCATGGCAGGATTCGTCACCTGGGTCGGGATCGCGATTGCCCATTATCGGTTCCGCAAAGCTTACGCAGCTCAAGGCCTTGATATGAATGCTTTACCATTCCGGGCAAAAGGCTTCCCATTCGGGCCTATATTCGCACTTGTCCTTTGCCTTATCATTATCATCGGACAAGGCTATCAAGCTTTCAGCAGCAATGGGATCGACTGGAATTCAATGTTTGTTTCCTACATTGGCTTAGTTTTATTTTTCGCCCTATGGCTCGGCTATAAAATCAAGCATAAAACGAAAATCATTCCCCTGAAGGAATGTGACCTTAAATCAAAATAATGCGCAAAGGACCTGTTCTATGGAGAACAGGTCCTTTTTTCATTTCAAATGATAAACACGGCATTCATATGGACGCAGAGGTTTGCTGGAGATTCCTTCTTCTTCCTGATCATAATTGCCTATCAGCCTTGTGGCTGAATATGCATGCAGTTCTTCAGGCAAAGTATAGGAGGCCTCCTCTTCTTTAAAGTTACATAGCACCAGCAGCTTTTCTTCTTCAAACGATCTCGTGTAGGCAAATATTCGTTCATCATCCGGCCATAGCAGTTCAAAACGGCCATAAACGACGATTTCATGTTTCTTTCGTAATTGGATAAGTTTTTTATAAAAATGAAAAATGGAATTCGGATCATTATAGGCTTTTTCTGCATTAATCTCTGGAAAATTGGGATTAACCTTAATCCAAGGCGTCCCTTTCGTGAATCCTGCGTTCCGGGAGTCATTCCACTGAATCGGTGTCCTCGCATTATCCCTGCTTCGGGCGTGGATGGCTGACATCATCCTCTCTTTTGACCAGCCATGCGAATCGACGAGTTCTTCATATGAATTCAATGTTTCGATATCCCGGTAATCATCGATGCCCTCAAATGCAACATTGGTCATGCCCAGCTCTTCCCCTTGATATATATAGGGTGTCCCTTGAAGCATATGAAGGCAAGCTGCAAGCATCTTTGCGCTTTCAATCCGATACTTTCCATCATCACCAAACCTTGAGACAATCCGGGGCTGATCATGGTTGTTCCAGTATAAACTGTTCCAGCCATCCCCCTCCAAACCAGTCTGCCACTTGGAGAGAATTCGCTTTAAATCGGTAAGCTTCCACTTGTCATTACTCCATTTCCCTGCCGGCCCGCTCCCCAAATCCATATGTTCGAATTGAAAGACCATATGTAGCTCACCACGATCTTTACCTGTGAACAATTGCGCCTCCTCCGGTGTGACGCCTGGCATCTCCCCAACCGTGATCACGTCATGTCCAGAAAGTGCCCGTTGATTGATTTCCTGCAAAAACTCATGTATGCGCGGGCCGTTCAAGAAAAAGGGGCTTCCATCGCCATACTGTTTCCCATGATGAACGGATCCATCTGAATAGCTTTGATCTTTTGAAAGGAAATTGATGACATCCATCCGAAAGCCATCGACACCCTTATCCAGCCACCAAGTCATGATGCTATAGATCTCTTCACGGAGCTTAGGATTCTCCCAGTTTAAATCCGGTTGTTTCCTGCTGAATAAATGTAAATAATATTCATCGGTCCCTTCATCATATCCCCATGCTGAACCTTTAAAAATGGACTCCCAATTATTCGGTTCTTTTCCATTCTTTCCAGGTTTCCAAATATAATAATCTCGCTTCGGATTATCTTTTGAGGATCGGGATTCCTTGAACCACGGATGTTCATCAGAAGAATGGTTGATCACCAGGTCCATCATGATCTTCATTCCACGTTCATGAACCGCCTTCAACAACCTATCGAAATCAGCCATGGTCCCGAATTCAGTCATGATCGATTTATAATCACTGATATCGTACCCATTGTCATCATTGGGAGATTGATAAACAGGGGATAGCCATATCACGTTCACGCCCAGCTCTTGTAAATAATCGAGTTTCATCAAAATCCCGTTTATATCCCCTATCCCATCTCCATCACTATCCATAAAACTCCTTGGATACACTTGATACACAACTGCCTCTTTCCACCATGCTTTGTCCATGTCTTTCCCCCTCTTTGGCCGCATTGATATGATCATTACACCAATACCCCTATTATAAAGGGAAAAACTTCAGAATATTCTCCTTTTATTCAGCTATTCCCGTTTGAATCATTTCAATATCCAGATCTACCTCGATTGGAATATAAGGATATGCCTTCTCCCAATGTTCCTGATTGAAATTTCTTGTTTTACTTTTAGCATGATTACCGATTGCAATCGGATCGATATTGTTCTCCTGAAGCATGGTTACCATCTCATTTAATTTTTTTCCAATGACATGCTCGGCCCTGGCCTCTATTTTATTCAGGTCGACCGCTTTGCCCAAGTCATAGCCTTGGACCTCCAGCAGACTCGCTTTTAATTTCACTTCAATCCTGACCTTGGGGTCTTGATTTGCATCCGAAATATGATAATGGACACGTGACTCCACGTTATTGATATCTGTAAAAACATTTTCCTTCCACTTAATTTCATAACTCCCCATCTTAAAGTTTTCAGTAAGGACTTTAAATAAAAATCCGTCCTCATAAGGAATATATTTGCCAATATAACGATCCTTTTTAAACAAGGCGATCCCTTTTACCCGTATTTGATCCCCTGCCGTTTCCAATAAGGGCAAGACCGGGTCGATTCCTTTACCATGACATGCATATAAATACCTGTGAAGATCCACATTAGGCAAATTAGTCTTTATATTCTGTTCGATCAGCTCTTTCGCTTGAACCCCTGGAGTTTTAATCAACTTCGGCTCCATTTTAACTACATCCTCCGCTTTGCCATGAACGATCGCTAAATACAAGTTCCTTCCCACCATGGGGTCACGCCTATATGTATCGACATAATCATTCAATCCATTTCCTGCCAATTTTTCACCATAGAGAATGACCGTCAGTCTACCACCGACAATCGGGAATGGCGTTTTTGCATTTTTCTGCTGGCGGGTTGCCTTTATATCATGGGAGACCGCTTCATATACTTCTTTACCTAGATTTGCTTGCTCCCCATGCTGAGGCACGCTGACAACGACCGTAGCTTTGATTTTTTTGCTTTCGGCATCATCATAACCTACGACTTCAGCAATTAAAATATCTTCTAATATTTGTTTTTCCACGCCGCAGGACGTCATCAAGAAACCTGCCAATATTATCAAGATAAGTCGGATTTTCACGATTTATGCCCCCTGACTTTATAGACAATCGACTGCCATATGAATAAGAGAGGAAGATACAAATAAACGATATAAAAACCAATTTCCGAACTTATCGTGTTAAACTTATCGATTCTATAGCGGTTATCCATGAAAGTGCAGGAAACTAAAATGATCAGCAGAATGAAGATCAACATCTTTCTTTGCCTTAGTCCAAATACTCTTTTTGCTGCCCTGCTCGCTGCCCAAACCCCTATGCAAACATTCGGCAGCACCATGAACAGCCAAACGGAAATCCCTATGTATTCGAACCTTTCAATGAATGGAAGGTCAACAATTTTCCATAACGTCAAGGTTGCCCATATTACATCTTTCAGTTGATCTTGATGATAGTAGGCTAATGAAACGATGATGGATACTAAATATATCGCCATAGTAAACACTGCCCCTAAATGGGCCCACTTTTGAGATTTTTCGGGGTCTTTAATGAAAGGGTAATAAATAAGGAGTAATTCAAAACCAAGGTAATTCAGGGTCATTTTCTTACAGGCCTTCATGATTTCCAAAAAGGAATGATCAAGAAAAGGACCCAAATTTTCAAAGTGGGCGTACTTCAATGGGAAATAATTCAAAAGGAATAATGGCGATCCGATAATAAGCCCGATTATGCAAAAACCGGTGATGACCCTGAACCCTCCCTCCACAAAACTATAGACGAGAATAAGAATGATGGTTATTAGCATCAGGATATTGACACCAGGGAACATCCAAACCTGAATGACTTCTAAATAAGTCCTGATAAGAATGACGGAAATCATTATAAAGTAGAGGATGAATAAAACATTGAAAGCACTTCCGACCCATTTACCGAACAAATCCTTGTGGATGGCGACCAAATCAAGGGTTTGGGGACCCCTGCCTAAAAGCTTGAAACACATCCAAAGCAGAACATTTACGATCAACCCTGATATGAGTACAGATAACCATGCGTCTTGACCAGCCTCTTTCGCTATGACCCGTTCAAACCCCAATATCCCTACCCCAATCTGCATGCCGGGCATGAGGAAAAAAACAAAAAATGGAGATATTAGTTTAGTTTCATTTGGTTTGACTTCCATACCTTCTCACCGCTTTCTACACCTTATTCATCAATATCACTATGGGAGTTTCGCTCTTCCGTCTCCTTCCTTATCCTTAGTGGATTTTCCGTCCGCAGAAATTGCGGGCGTTTTTTCTGCTTTGAAAAAGGGAGACGAATGAGACTGTCTTTAAAGTCATGAATTCTTAATGGGTAAAGCGGGTCTAAATAAGGGCTGCCAAGCGAAGTCAATTTCAATAAATGGCTTAAAATGAATGCACTGCATAAAGCCATTCCAAACAAACCGTATAACTGGGCTGCAATTAGAAAAGGAAAGCGGATAAGGCGGATGGTATTACTGATTTGGTAAATCGGCACCGTAAATGAAGCCAAGGCAGCCAAGGCGACAAGCATCAGTAAGACATTACTGACAAATCCAGCTTCCACAGCGGCTGTACCGATGACTATACCGCCAACAATACCAATGGTGGAACCAACTTTAGCAGGCAGCCTGACCGCTGCTTCCCTCAGCAATTCAATTGTCCCTTCCAGCAAGATGGCTTCCAAGATCGGAGGAAACGGGATCACTCCCCTGGATGAAATTAAGATTGGCAGCAAATCCGTTGGAATCACTTGATAATGATAGGTTAAAACGGCAACATACAGAGGTGAAGATAAAACGGAAAACAGCACTGCGAAAAGCCGAATCAAACGGAATGAGGTGCCGAGATTCCAAATTTGAAAATAATCTTCAAATGATGAAAAGAACGAAATGATGGTGTTTGGACCAACTAATGCATGTGGAGATCCGTCCAGCATGATTCCGATTTTCCCTTCCGATAAAACACTGGCCAGATGATCAGGCCGCTCCGTATCAATCAGTTGCGGAAACATCGAATTTCGATTATCCGTGATCATCTGGCTTACAAACGAAATATCGACGATCGTATCATAATCTATATCATCTATCCTCTGTATGACTGTATTAACGATCTGTTGATTTACTACCCCATCTATGTAGAGTACCGCTAACCTTGTTTGCGAGATGCTGCCGACCCTTAATTCCTTGGACTGCAAATCAGGAGTGGGCAACCGGTTACGAATCAGATTCAAATTCGAATCAAGCGATTCAACAAATGCCTCCTTGGACCCAACGACCGTATACTCCGACTCTGGTGTGGAAATTTGCCTTTTCACACTATGAACACATGGAATCAACAAACACATTTCATCATCTTGCTTGTATTGAACCATGATTGTTCCTGCCAAAACCAACCTTTGAATGTCTTTTAGATCAGCCGTCAATTTCATATCTTCAATCGGAATATCACCTTTTAATTGCTTAAGATCCTTCTTTGGTTGATTCGACATGACAGCCAATACTTGTTCATGAAGCTGTTGTACACTAACCAGTGAATTGAAGTAGGAAATAGTGTAGCCATCATCATTCGGGAATTGGAAGGTAAGAAAATCATTAGATGCTTTAAACTTTTTAAGGAGTTCCTGAAAATCCTTGGAAGTAACCTGAAAGGATGCTGCATCCATTTTCCTCCCGCCCTTAAAAAACCTCACCATCCCACCCCCATTTCCATCTTAAAGTTTTTCGTTCATTCGATTATTGTAACCACCCTATTTAAAGTTAGTCATGATCCGCCGATATCTTTAAAATTGGAAAAGACCTATCCGGAATCCACCGGATAAGCCTTTACGTTTTAATTCTTTTACTGAATACCAATTACCTTGGACTTGGAAAAATGCGTGTTACTAGATCACGGAACTCATCAGCGAATCCTGCAACGGGTTTTCCATTCTGAATATCATTCGCATACCCTTTTATCCTTTGAACAAAGTCCGGGTTTGTCGACACATAGACTTGGTCCACGGATGGATCTGCTCCCCTTACTGCATCAGCAATCCTATCTTTAAGGTCATTTGAGATATCCTTATCCCCGCCGTCTTTCAATACTGCCCCTACATAGGCATTATTTTCAGTAACGATGACACTTGCGTTACTTACTTCCTTCAAGGCTTCGACCCGGTTTGAGATATCCTCGGAGACCCTCATATCGTTTATGCCATTATCATTGTTGTCATTATTATCATTAACGTTATCATTAACGTTATCATTAACGTTTTGCCTTGTGTCGCTTACATTCATCGGATTATCCAAATTATCTTGATGGGTACGATTCAGGCCAAGATTTTCACTGGCACCTTCTTTATTATTAGCTGAACAACCTGTAATCACTAAAGCCATCATCACACTTGATACTAACGCTTTATAATTCATGATCTTCACTCCTCTAAATCGTTTAACATTACTATTTACGAGGAGAGGATGGATTATTCAGAAGAAGTGATTTTCAAGCCGATAATCCCAACCAAAATAAAACCGACGAATACCAAACGCATCGCATCCTTAGGCTCGTTAAAAACGATAATGCCAACCAGAACAGCCCCAAGAGCCCCTATTCCGGTCCAAATTGCATACGCTGTTCCCATAGGCAGGGTTTTTATCGCCGATGATAAAAAATAAAAACTAATGACCATACCGGCAATCGTTATGATAGAAGGCAATAATTTCGTAAAACCCTCAGTATACTTTAAACTTGTCGCCCATACCACTTCAAATAATCCGGCAATCACCAATTGAAGCCAAGCCATCTTTTTTCCCTCCAATTACAGAAAAAGCCCGAAAGGTCATAATTCATAACCTCCCGGGCTTTTTTCCCTCCGTGTACGCAGATTCCTGCGCGTTTCTCTTGGACCATTCCGGTAAAATTCAACCGAGGAACCCTAGAAACTCATTATTTCCATACTATATCATGTACATTTCAAATCGGTCAAACACTTATGCATCGCTTCTGTTTCTTAGCTTCCACTTGTCACCTTTTATTGAAAACCAAATATTTTTAAATGGTTCAGGTATTTCTTTAGCCGCATCAACCGTATATTGTACGGCCTCTTTTTTATATTGAACATCTTCAGTGATTTCTTGCTGTGTCATGGCGAGTTGGTCCGTCTCCGATTTAATTTGGTCCGTTTTGGCCTGGATACGCGTAACGGTTTCAGTCACATTTTCAATTGTCGGTTTGGAATCCTTAAATGTTTTAAAAGCAAAAAACGCTAAATAGATAATCGAGCCGATAAAGAGGGCAAGACTAATATATACAATGATCACCTAGATTCCTCCTTTTATTTTACCTTTACTATACCCGTAATAATTGGGCAGAAAACGAATCCCCATGTATTTTCTTTTATGCCTGGTCATATTATTGATAGAAAAAGGAGGAATGAAAATGAATCAAATGCCTCTGCTTAAAGCCTGTTTTAAAGCTGGAATACACTACATTAGACATCTGACCATACAGCAGGCTGCCACTATTGCAGGAATCATTTTTTTAATCATTCATCCAGAAGTTTTCAGCCCCCTTTGGCTTACATTGGCAACCTCAGTCCTTGTATTGATCCTGCTTTGAAGAATATTAGTGACCTCCCGCACACTGGTTGAGTTATCTATTTCTTCGCTAACATCCCCAATCAGGAGAACACGAAGGATATGCAACTACATTCCTCTCTTGATCTTAGAAGAACGTTCCTGCACGAATCAAGCTGCCATGGAGATTCGAAAAATAGAACTGCTTCTATTCATACTATCATATGGAAGTATATACAGTGGAAAACACTATTTCCGCTCTTCTGAAATTACGGCATTGAATTAAAAATCTGCACACTTAAATTCAAACTCTTCATAATCATGGACTTTAAGTTTAATCAATCGATTGATTAAAAAGGAATTTGGCTTGAACCCTCTTGTGACATCAGCACTTCCCTCCCCTTTATCCATTGAATACACTACATTCACCATTTTATCAAATGGAAAACTATTAGAAAATTAGAAAATTTGTGTATAATTAGGTTATATTCATTAACTCTTAAGGAGGAATCATAGTCATGGATACTCTCATTCAACAGTTCAGGAATTTGCCCACCACGGCGATTTCCGATGCAATGGAAGGGCTGAGCAATCTGGAATCAGCGATTAAACCCTTAAAGGAAGAATTTCATATGGCCGGACGAGCTTTGACTGTACAGATGCCCGTCGGTGATAATTCAGCCGTGTTAAAAGCAATCGGCCAAGCGAGGCCTGGGGATATAATTGTCGTTGACAGCAAAGGTGATACATACCGGGCTATAGCAGGAGACTTCGTAGTCGGCATGATGCAGACCATGGAAATTGGCGGCCTCGTAGTAGATGGAGTCATTCGCGATCTTGAAGCCATTAAAGAGTTGAATTTTCCTGTTTTCAGCAAAGGGACGACGGTTGCCTCAAGCGGCAAAGCAGGTGTAGGCGAAATCAATATCCCCATTTCCTGTGGGGGTGTCACCGTATTTCCAGGGGACCTTATCATAGGGGACATAGATGGAGTCGTGGTCGTGCCACAAGCCATGGGTGAAGAAATCCTTACCAAAGCAAAGGATAAAATCATGAAAGATGAACAGCGTGCTGAAAAATATGCAGGGAAGCCTGATGAAATAAGAAAGTATATTGCCATGATGACCAATAAAGCATGATCTGACGCATAAAAGAACAGGCAGGAAGCGATGGCTTCCTGCCTGTTCTTTTCATTAGCCTTATTTCTCGGTCTTGTCGTCTTCCTTTGAACCTTCTTCATCATATGTGTAATCATAATCATTAGGATTTATCGGTTTGAACTCATTTGGAGTATAGAAACGGAGTAAGTCACCGTTCACTACTTGGTCGGATAAATTGAGCATCGTTTCAGCTCTCTTTTTATAATTGAGGATATCATCATTTTCCTCGACCAATTCCCCTGTTTTAGTATCGTAGTATTTACCTTTAATGGAAGTGACATCAGGTGTAACAAAATCACCATTCCTGAAAGGTACCACTTCATTATGATCTTTTGACAATAAATCCGAACCGAATTGTACATAATCTTTAGATTCGATTCCTAACAGATGCAATAGAGTCGGGAGAAGGTCGATTTGTCCTCCGTATTGGTGCATTTCCCCGCCTTCAACACCCGGAACATGAATCAATAATGGTACACGTTGCAATTGGGCATTCTCAAATGCGCCAACATCCTTGCCAAGCACTTTTGACATGGCTTCTTTATGGTTTTCGGAAATACCATAGTGATCACCATACATAACGATTACCGAGTTATCATATAGACCGGATTCCTTCAGATAATCGAAAAACTCTTTAAGCGCCTCATCGGCATAGCGTGCAGTCTGGAAGTAATTATCTACGGAAGCATCGCCTGTCGTATGCTTACCGATTGTTGCTTTTTCCTGGTCCATCGAATATGGGAAATGATGAGATACCGTTATGAATTTTGTATAGAAAGGCTGTTTAAGCGTTTCTAACATTGGAATCGATTCCTTGAAGAAAGGCTTATCCATTAATCCATAACTTAGTACTTCCTCTTTATTTTCCATATTATAATGGTTTGCATCGAAGAACTGATTAAAACCAAGAGACTTATACATATTATCCCGGTTCCAGAAAGATTTATAATTACCATGGAACACAGCCGATGTGTATCCTTGTTGTCCTAAAATCGCTGGTGCTGCTTGATACGTATTTTGGGAACGGTTTGTGAATGCTGCCCCCTGTGGTAAACCGAACAGGGAGTTTTCAAGCATGAATTCAGCATCCGCCGTTTTACCTTGGCCCACTTGATGGAAGAAATTATCAAAGCGCATGAAATCTGACTTATCATGTGCAAGTGAGTTCAAGAATGGAGTTACTTCCTCCCCATTCAACTTATAATCGATCAGGAAATTCTGCATCGATTCCAAATGCAGGTAGATAACATTCTTACCTTTGGCTGCACCAAAATATTTAGGGTTCGGTTCAGCGCTTGTTGCCTTCGTATAGTTGACGACTTCTGCGATATCCGTGCTGTTTGCAGTCGCACGCTGAGCGTATGTTTTAGTATTCTGAACGGCATCATAAACCGTATAGTTGAACATGCCCAAATATTTGACGATATAGTTCCGGTCGAATGTTCTTGATAGTAATTGCGGGCGATCCTTTTCAGCAAGTCCCAAATTGATTGCGAAAATTGCAAGTCCCGCTAGGTAAACCATTCCAACTGTACGGCGTTTGACTTTGAAGTCTTCCACTTTAAAGTCTTTGAATCTGTACAACACGATCAAAAGAACCGTATCAAGGAAATAAAGTACATCATGGGGTTTAAATAATTCTAAAATACTCGGCCCCAAATCCCCTGCATTATTTTGCACTTGCGTCAAGGTTGGCAATGTAATGAAATCGGTAAATGAACGGTAGTATACAATATTGCAGAATAGCCATAAGGACATCAATAGGTTCAACCTGATGATCCATTTAAACGATTTCTTGCCTCTAGCCAATAGTGCCAAGCCAAAGAATAAAATGGCTGAACTAATTGGGTTTATGAACAGTAAGAACTGCTGCAGGCCATTTTCAATACCTAAGTTAAATTCAACTCGATATCCAATATAAGTTTTTATCCAAAACAAGACTACCGCAATAAAGAAAAAGCCTAGTATGTTATCTGCAAATAAATGCCGGCTTTTTTTTAGAAAATTATTCATGCTTTCACCTCTATTAATCTAGTGGTTTATTTATATAAATTTTTACAAACTTACAAAAGACGGAAAATCGGAAACCCTATAATAGCATTCTTTCACTTGGATAGTCAAGATTGTGATAACCACCTTTTGTCACATCCATTACTCTTCTATCCAGAACACTTCTTTAGCTTATGAACAAGCCTTTGAAAAAATAACAGAGTTTCGCCCGTCTCGAATGTTCAGCGCACCTATAACAAATATAAAGGAACTCCATGTCTTAATCCAATAAATATCACCGTAACTTTTTGTGATGAATGCGGATGACAGTCGCTAAATAGTTTCACGTCCTTCAGGCTTTTACCATTATAAACGACTCTTTATAAAAAAACCAGTACATTACAAAATATGTAAAGATATAAATCTTCAATTGTTTAAAGCCATGGATAGATCCAGGATTTCTTTCCCGATGATTCGACAGTTAAAAATGGATGGCCGGTTACATGGATGCATCTCTCCTCCGCACTTTTGATACCCCATCCAAAATCCACTCCTTCAAAAGTTTGACTAGTTTATTATTGGGTCCTGCACCCTTTGAATTCCATAAAGCAACAATATAGTTTCGCGTAATATCGACATTATTCCCCTTCGGCATATTTAATTAGCTTTTTCAAATAATTTTTCCTGAAAGTGATGATCATATTGTGTTTATATTTTTACTTTCCAGGATAATTTATCATCCACAAAAGATTCAATTTACCAAATTTCACTTAATTTACTATTTTAAAACCCCTCCTGGAAACAGAAAGGATGCAAATGACATTATAATAGGAAGAAACTGAATTTTCCCATATCGGCTGGAGGGTTATTTTCTTTCGATAGCAGCCCATATGACCATAGCCAGCGGTAAGAGGCTTGAATATAGGTCTTGTCTTTTCCATTCCCTTAATGGTGGTTGTGGCGCCTTATAAGCTTACCTGTGTTTTGCAGGAAATCTTTTCGTCCCTTTGTTAGTATATTTGTTTCATCCAGCTTTATTATAAAAAATAAAAATCCTGCCCTCGATCGAGGACAGGATTCCTTATTTATATTACTTGATGCCTTCAGAAATTTCTTTAACCATAGCGTCAACAGATTCTAAACCGCCGCCTGATAGGTACCAGTAGTTAGGGTCTAGATAAATGATGTTACCTTCTTTAAATGCTTTTGTATTTTTCACAATGTCATTTTCAATAGTTTCTTTTGCTGCAGCTCCATCACCGGCAACCGCATCCCTATCCACAACGAATAGGTAGTCAGGATTCTTTTCAGCGATGTATTCGAAAGAAATACTTTGACCATGTGTCGATACTTCCAATTTATCATCTACTGCAGGCACTCCGAATACATCATGGATGATACCGAATCTTGAATCCGGTCCGTAAGCACTTACTTTTCCGCCGCTTGAAAGAACGATTAAACCAGTTTTGTCAGTTGGGGCTTTTTCTTTCAAAGCATTAATGTTTTCTTCAACACTTGCCAATTCTTTAGCTGCTTCGTCTTTTTTATCGAAGATTTTACCTAAAAGTGTTACGTTTTCTTCAAAGGATTCCATATACTTTGTTGTATCCACACCCACAAAAACAGTAGGAGCAATTTTGCTTAATTCTTCATATGCTTCAGATTGACGGCCAGAAATAAGGATTAAGTCAGGAGCAATTTCGTTGATTTTTTCGAAGTCAGGCTCTTTTAATCCGCCGGCATTTTCAGTTGTACCTTCATATTTAGAAAGGTATTCTGGAAGGCCATCATGAGGAACAGCTGCTACGTCCACACCCAATTTATCAAGAGTATCAAGAGCACCCATATCGAATACAACGACTTTTTCAGGGTTTGTTTTCACTTTCGTTTCGCCTAGTTGGTGCTTAACCGTGATTTCTTCGCTTTTAGCATTTTCTTTTTTCGCACTTGATTCTTCTTTTTCCTTATCTGATCCACAAGCTACAGCCACTACAGCCAGCATTGCAACCAAAAGCAGTAAGGATAATTTCTTAATCATTATGGTCACCTCGAAAATTTTTTTATTTAAAATTACATGTTGAATCCTCACCTTCACAGAGTTCACCTTCATCACTTTCCCTGCCGTATGAACAGGAGGCGGCTAAAGTCTTGGGCGCCCGCCAACTCTTAACTGCCTAAGAAGCGTATGAGGTGATTCCGGGAAGGCTACGAATACTGAAGTAATTTAAAACCAAATGGAATGTTCTTACGTGAAGTACACACAGATCTTATTGTCATTGATGCTTTGGATTTCAATATCCATATCATAGATTTCCTTTAATACATTGGAATTGATGACTTGCTCGGTAGGTCCATTATGAACAACCTTGCCATCCTTCAATGCAACAATATAGTCGGAATAGCAGGATGCAAAATTAATGTCATGAATGACGATGATGACCGTTTTCCCTAATTCATCGGCCAATCGCCTCAATACTTTCATGATTTGGACCGAATGCTTCATATCAAGATTGTTCAGGGGTTCATCAAGTAGTACATATTCCGTGTCCTGAGCAATAACCATGGCAATGAAGGCCCTCTGTTGCTGCCCGCCGCTAAGCTGGTCAAGAAACTTATCCTGCATGTCGGCAAGTTCCATATATTCAATCGCTTCATCGACGTGTTTCCAATCCTCTTTGGTCAGCTTTCCTTGTGAATAAGGAAAACGGCCAAAGGCGACGAGTTCACGAATCGTTAAACGGATATTGATGTGGTTAGCCTGCTTTAAGATGGCAATCTTTTTAGCAAGTTCATTGCTATTGAATTTCGCCATATCCTTACCATCGATCAAGACTTCTCCCGAATCCCGGGTAATGAGACGGCTGATCATCGAAAGGACTGTACTTTTCCCCGCTCCATTGGGACCGATGAAGGATGTGATTTTCCCTTTCACTATTTCAATGGAAACATCCTCGACAACCGTTTTACTATTATATTTTTTGAATAACTTTTTCACTTCTACCATGATTTATTCTCCTTTAATAGAAGATAGATGAAATAGACACCGCCGACAAAGTTGATGATGACACTTAGAGTGGTGGTGAACGTAAAGATCCTCTCGACAATGAATTGGCCGCCGACCAGGGCAATCACACTGATCAGCATGGCACCCGGGATGATATGTTTATGCTGATAGGACTTAATGAATTGATAGGCCACATTTGCAACAAGTAATCCGAGGAACGTGATCGGACCGATCAGGGCAGTCGAAATGGAGATCAAAACAGTAACGACGATTAAAACCCGCTTGGTGACAAAATCATAATCCACACCCAAGTTTATGGCTTGGTCCCTCCCAAGGGACATGACATCTAAATATTTCAAAAATCTCATGAAATATACCATTGCCGCTATCATGAGGATAATAGCTAACGTTAACAGGTCCGTGTTGACATTATTGAAGCTGGCGAACATTTTATTTTGAATGATTTGAAACTCATTCGGGTCAATCAATACCTGCATGAATGAAGACATGCTGCCGAATAAGGTTCCGAAGATGATACCGATCAGCAATAAGAAGTAAATATTGCGGTTTTTCTTGAACATGAACTTGAACAGCAGGCTGGAAAAAATAAGCATGGCCGCAAGTGTAATCAGGAAATTGAGATTTTTATTCATGATCATGATATGCGTTGAACCGAAGATGAAAATCACTCCCGTTTGGATCAGCATATACATGGAGTCCAACCCTAAAATGCTCGGTGTCAGGATTTTATTATTCGTGACCGTCTGGAAAATCACCGTTGAAAAAGCTATTGCACAGCCAACCACGATGATGGCGATGATTTTAATAACCCTTCTCGGCAGTGCATAATCCCAATTCGGGCCAAGATCCCAAAAGATATAACCTGCCGTTAAAGCTGCTGCAAGAACAGCCAATATAATGATCCTACTTTTATTATTCATATGCCTTTCTCCTCATTATCAGATAGATAAATACGGCGCTTCCTATCACACCAACCACGAGTCCGATCGGGATTTCAAATGGATATATGAGGATCCTGCCCAGAATATCGCAGAACAATAGGAATACGGCCCCTAGCAATGCTGTATGAGAAAGACTCTTTTTCAAATTGTCACCAAGGTAAAGGGATACAATATTCGGTACGATCAATCCTATGAAAGGAATCGTTCCCACCGTTAACAAAACGACAGTGGAGGATAATGCCACGATGATCAACCCAAAATTGACTATAAACTTATAATTGATTCCTAGATTGATGGCAAACTCTTCACCCATCCCTGCAACAGTGAATTTATTGGCAAAGAAGTATGCGAGAATAACTAGAGGGATACTTACATAAATAAGTTCGTACCTTCCCGACATGATCATCGAGAAATCTCCATTCATCCATGTGTTGAGGCTTTGAATCAAATCATATTTATAAGCAAAGAAAGTCGAGATGGATCCGACGATATTCCCAAACATCAAACCAACCAATGGAATGAAAATCGTATCCTTATATTTCACTTGATCAAGAATTTTCATAAACAAGAATGTACCTGCCAAAGCGAATATGAAAGCGAATGCCATTTTCTCAATAAGTGCTGCCGATGGAAAAATGATAATGGCAAGAAGAAGTCCAAGCCGTGCAGAATCCATGGTTCCGGCAGTCGTCGGGGAAACAAATTTATTGCGGCTCAATTGCTGCATGATCAGACCGCTTATGCTCATCACGATACCGGCAATGACTATGGTCACCATTCTAGGGAAACGGCTTTGCAGCATGATTTGCACTTTATCATCACTTAAATCCAATAAATCCAGGGGAGTAATATCTTTTACTCCAATGAATAATGACGTAAATGATAAAACAATTAACGCCATGACTAAATATCTTATCTTCATCTACATTTCCTACTCTTCCTATCTCATTTAATACAGCGATAATATTTTCAATTAAATATATTTGAATGAAGACTATCACAAAGTCACCTATTAAAGTGGAAATCATGAAGTCGCAATAGTTACAAGGTCTTCCCAATCATGATAATGAGATTCATTATCATTAACTCTTATTCTATCATTTCTCGGACATGTGTCAATATATACAAAGGAATTACTTTGATATTCTCACAATAGTCATATTGTAATGAATTTGGGTGAACCAATCATGCATTTCGTTACAGGAAGTGATAAAATCGAAATAACAAATATTTACTCTTCCAATGAAAGAAGCGATATGATGAAAAACTTGCTATCCAAAGTGTTCTCAAAAAAGGCGAAAATCCAGGTTGAATTTTGCCAAAATAATCTTGACCGCTTCCTTAATGAAAAAACAGTTGCTGATTATGGTAAGTTCTTGGCGAATCCAATGATTCAATATAAGGAGTATGAATGTTTGAGTGAGTGTAAACTTTGTAAGAAAACCCCCTATGCGAAAGTGAACGGCCACGTAATGAGCGGCGAAGATTCACAGGATCTTTTAAATAAGCTGCATGATGAATTGAAATGATACGGGCCAAGCAAATTGCTTGATCCGTATCATTTTGACTTTCCACCTGTAATTATACAGAATACAGGTGATGAACATCTATTAAAAGGAATTCCGAATCATGGCATGGAATCATTCATCTAGTCGTTAATTCCTGTTTTTCACTATTTCCTACGTTTTCACTGTATAAATAGCTTAATATATGATAATTTATGGAAAAAGATAGACAGGAGGACGTCCATGAAAAAAATCATTCCTACCATCGTATCAGCCGTAACACTAAGTCTTGTCACTGGTTTGCCTGGCCCCATAGCCGAAGCAGAAGAATTCACCCCTTATTATGGAAATGGTCCAAGCTACATTCAACCAGATAACCTCTCCCACCTTTTCCCTGAACCTAATGTATCTTTTAACACCCCTGCCTTTAAACAAAACAAGATCGCCTTTACGAGCCAGGAAGAAATGTTGGATCATATCAAGTCCCTTTCCCATAAATACAAGTACATCCAGTTCAAGACGATAGGCAAATCCACAGAAGGACGCGACATCCCGATGCTTCTTTTCAGTAAGGATTCACAAAGACCGAATAAGGATTCACATAAACCATTGATTTGGATTCAAGGTCAGATCCATGGCAATGAACCCGCTTCAGGTGAATCAACATTAGTCCTTGCACAATGGCTGGCTGAAGGCAAGCTTGGTGATGTTCTCGATAAAGTGAATGTTGCCATCGTTCCTCGCGTCAATCCTGATGGCTCTTATTATTTCAAACGATATACCGCAAATGACATGGATGCTAATAGGGACTACTTAAAGGTGGAATATCCAGAAGTACAGACGATTCATCAATCAATCGATGATTATGAACCGGAAGTCATTCTGGATGTACATGAATATACAGTGAATCCCGCTCCCCTGAAAAAAGTGGGAGCAAATGGATCGATCGCTTCCTATGATTTACTCATCTCCTCAGCCAAGAATTTAAATATTCCCAAACAGCTTCGAAAAGCTTCCGATGAACTGCTTTTACCTAATGTTTTTAAAGCATTGGAAAAAGAAAAGCTTTCGTACCACGATTACTATACACTGGCCACTTCTGATGATGGAGTCCTTACCGCCACGGAAGGAAGCACAGAAGCCCGGATTGGCCGAAACGCCCTCGGTTTGAAAAATACAATGACCTATTTAATTGAAACGAGGGGAATCAACATCGGCCGTACGGATTTTAAACGACGTGTTTTTGCTCAAGCTACAGCTCAGGCAGCCTTCATCAAAACGACAGCCGAACAGGCCGGTAAAGTTAAAAAGGCCGTTAAACAGGCCGAAACTGAAATCGTCCAAAAAGGGCGAAAAGCAAATGATCATGATAAAATTGTCATCACAAGTGAAAATAAATTGGTTAAGGATCAAAAATTGACAGTAGTCGATTTAGCAACAGCTAAAATGGCCGATGCCTCCATCGATTGGCTGGATTCTACCGATGCCTACCCTACCCTTGTTAGAGATCGTCCGACAGCCTATATCCTTCCACCGGAATATAAAAATATCGCCAAGAAACTTCAGCTATTAGGGGTAGAAGTTAAACAATTAAAAAAACCTATGAAAATAGCTGTAGAAAGCTATAGTGTCAAGGATTTAAACGTTTCCGCTGAACTGGAAAACGGACATTCCACAAGGGAAATCACGACCACCGTCACTTCAACAACCCGGGATTTCCCAAAAGGAAGCTATGTTTTCGACATGGCCCAGCCTGATGCCAACTTCATCCCCCTTGCCCTCGAACCTGAAGGCATTGACAGCTATGTGACATTCAATTTCATCCCGGCTGAAAAAGGAAAAGAACTGCCGATTTACCGCTATATGCAGCCATCTTCCTTACCAATTAAATGATGCATAGTATCTAAATGACGCATTGGCAGCTTTCATTGCCAATGCGTTTTTTAGTTTCCCCCTCCTTTATTCATGTGGGGCGACGCGCCTGACATGATTTCTTGAATGCGATGACAAGTTTTGAATATACATATAAACGGAAAATGTGTTTTTAGAGGAGGAAAATCATTGAACCAACATGTACAATTGGAAATCAATCGCCTTGTTCATCGCCTGAAACAAGACCAATCCGCTGATGGTTCGTGGAATTATCCCTTTGACACCGGGATAACGGCAGATGCCTATATGATCATATTATTGAAAATTTTAGATATGGAAGATGCTGCCCTTATAGAGGCTTTAGTAAAAAGAATTGAAAGCAAGCAAACGGAGAACGGTTCATGGAAACTATTCCAAGATGAGAAAGACGGCAATGTTACGGTTACGATCGAGGCTTATTATGGCCTTCTTTATAGCGGACTCCGCAATAAGAACGATCCCCATATGAGGAAAGCCCAACAATTCATTCTTTCCAAGGGTGGCATCAAACAGGCCAAAATGTTAACGAAAATGATGCTTACTGTCACCGGACAATATCCATGGCCGCGCCTGTTCCCCATTCCTCTCGAAGTGGTCTTGCTTCCTCCCACCTTTTTCGTCAGCATTTATGATCTTTCCGTATATGGGCGGGTCAACATGATTCCATTGCTATTGCTAGGACATAAAAGGTTTCAGATCAAAACCCCGGACACGCCAAGTTTAAAAGAATTATTTCAAACAAGGGAGGACCTTTCCGAAGAGCATGTGTGGGAAGAGTATCGTACAGAAGAATATCGTTCCTTCTTCTCCAAACTTCAAACAGGCGTCAAAACTTTGATTGGTTATCCCGATTATTTACATTCCCTAGCCTTGGATTCAACGAAGAGGTTCATGCTCGACAGGCTGGAACCAGACGGGACACTGTACAATTATTTCGGTTCAACCTTTTTCATGATCTTTGCCCTCCTTTCAATTGGATATTCGAAAAAGGATCCAGTGATTCTAAAGGCCATTGCCGGTCTGAAGGGGATGGCCTGCTCCATTGAGGGACACACACATATCCAGCTCACGACGCCCCATGTTTGGAATACTTCCTTAATAAGCTACGCCCTTCAAGAAGCTGGCATTCCTTCCAAAGACCCAACGGTCAAGGCCGCCAATCAGTACTTACTGTCACGCCAGCATTATATGTATGGCGATTGGCTGATCCATAATCCTAACGCGATTCCAGGCGGCTGGGGGTTCTCGGATTTCAATACCATGAATCCGGATGTTGATGATACGACCGCCTCACTGCGGGCGCTGGCTAAGCAACTGCAAGCAAAACCTGATAATCGGGACAGTTGGGAGCGCGGTGTCTCCTTCACGATATCCATGCAAAATGATGATGGCGGATTTCCAGCCTTCGAAAGGAATAACGATCATAAATGGCTGCATCTTCTTCCTATTGAGGGTTCGAAATATCTCCTGACTGACCCTTCTACCGCTGATTTGACAGGAAGAACGCTGGAATTCCTAGGGAACTATATAAATATGAAGATACCGGAAGAGGTCAGTAAAAGAGCGGTGGATTGGCTATTGGAAGACCAGAAGCGTGACGGCTCCTGGTATGGGCGCTGGGGCATCTGCTATCTATATGGCACATGGTCTGCACTGACCGGCATGAAGGCAGCAGGGCAAGCCACTGGACATCCATCCATCCAAAAAGCCTTAACTTGGTTGAAGAAAATTCAAAATGAAGATGGTGGCTGGGGTGAATCTTGTTACAGTGATATTAAGCAACGATACATCCCCCTCGGAGAAAGTACACTGACACATACAGCTTGGGCTGTGGATGCGTTAATATCGGCATCCGAAAAGCCGACAGCCGAAATGGAAAAAGGCATTGCCTATCTCATCCGTGCAGGCCAACAGGACAGCTGGACCAATGATTATCCTGCAGGCCAGGGAATGGCCGATTTTTTGTATATGCATTATCATAGCTATCGCTATATTTATCCCCTTTTAGCCTTAAGCCATTACAATAAAAAATACCTGAAGACTTAATTGACAGTTTTTTTATCATATAAAGGTGAATATGTGGATTACCTGTGGAAAAGTGGTGAATAACACCGGAAAGTTATCCACAATCCGAGGTTATCCACATTCATTTATCCGTAAATGTGTTAAAAGCAAGAAATTCCCCGTCATATTTGTTGATTAATTCATTTCAGATATGTAAGAATGACTTGTTTTATCCAAGCTTTGTGGATAGTTTGGGGATGATCACTATTATGTGAAGACTTTATCCAGTTTATCACTATAAAATTCTATGGCCTTAGCATAAGATTGTATGTCTCGATCCTTAGAGGTTTCGGCAATTATCTTCAATAAAGATTCCATTGCAAGATCGTGTTGGCTCAAATTATAAAAAGCCATGGCCCTGAATACCAATAAAGCCTTATGTTCAGGAAACTTCGCCAGCCCCGTTTCCAATGTCTGTTTTGATTTTTCATATTCCCCTATGGTGCGATATGTGCTTCCCAATCCTAGGTAGGCCCCTTTTGCATCCTCCTCCGGCAAACCCAATTTGAGTGCCTCTTCATAATAGGGCACCGCCATTGCCTCAAGTCCGAGAATATCCAAACTCCAGGCACACTGATACTGTATGACTGCATCGACGGGATTTTGCTTTGCCAGATCCATCAATAATAGATTGGATTTTTTGAACTCTTTCTTTCCTCGTAATGACAGTGCCATTTCCAAATTCCCCATTTACATTCCTCCATTATATAAGATTCCTTATTACCCCTATTCGCGATTCCTTTTTTAACTCCTTCATGACCGCGAATATTTTCAGAGGTCATCAGCTATTCTCCCCCCACCCGCCTCTTCATCTAAAAGTTTCTTCTTTTCCCCTAATTTCGCTTGAGAACCGTAATGGCATAAAAAAAGGATCTGCCATTCGGCAAATCCTTTCATGCACTTCAGTTCATGATCATTCTTAGATCACAGATTACCATCGATTAATCATCCAATTGGTTTTTCAATACTTTTCCCGTAGTGGCATCCACCACTACATCATATTCCTTTTGTCCTTGTTTTATTTCCAGCTCGTACACAAGGGTGCCATTCTCCGAATCAAGCTCCATGTCCGTTACTTGACCATCCACCGCTTCCAAGGCAATCTTTTCGGCTTGATCACTGCTGACTTTTACAGTTTCCGCCGCTTGTTGTTTGCTCAGATCGTCATCGTCACTGTCTTCCATTTCCTGAGAAAGTATCTCTCCCTTTTCAGCATCAACGTCAACTTCTTGATAGCCTTCTTTCGTTTTAACGGTCATCTCATAGGTCATCGGCTGGTCCCAATCCTTTTCAAATTGAGTGACTTCCCCGCCTAGTTTTTCTGAAATCATTTTGACAGCCTCATCCTCGGATAGGTTACCCTTATTGACTGCATATACCGCCGTTCCAGCAGCACCGCCGAAAAGTAAAACGGAGGCCATTGACACCGTCATGATCACCTTTTTCCTTTGAATGATACCTTCTTTAATCGTACTCCACTGTTTTTTCATGAATGAATTCCTCCTTTAAGTTATTACCTTAATAATAAGCATCCTTCATGAAATGAACATGAGCGTTAGATTAGAATTTGATGAGAAAGAGTAATCGTCACCAACGTTCCCTTTCCCACTTCGCTTTGGATCTCCAATTTACCGTCGAATGACTCGACAAGCGACCGGGCAATGGAAAGCCCGAGTCCATTGCCTCCCGTTTTCCTTGCCCTCGATGAATCCACGCGATAAAAACGTTCAAATACATGCGGGAGATGTTCTGGTGATATCCCTGCGCCGCGATCTTTCACACAGATGATAATTTCATCGGCCTGCCGTTTTATCATGACCTGTATACTTGAGTCACTGTATTTCATAGCATTGTCCAATAGGATGACAATCACCTGTTCAAGCTTACTGGAAATAGTCATTGCATATATTTCCTTAAACTCTGATTCTATCGTTATTTCACGATTCCCCGTCCTTCTGAATGTTTGGGCAATCGCTTCACAAAACGAAATAAGTTCTATTTTCCCTTCCACATCTGCTGAAGGTTCCGTCTGGGAGGCAGACTGCAGAAGATGTTCCGTCAGCTTTTTCATCCGCACGGCTTCATGATGGATTGCCTCCACCGCCTCTTCCTGAATCGCCTCATCCTTCATTCCCCAGCGTTTCAATAGGGAAGAGTAGCTTTCTATGACCGTAATCGGTGTTTTTAATTCATGTGAAGCATCTGAAAGGAATTGCTGCTGTTGGTTATAATTCCGCTCAAGCCTTTCCATCATCTTGTTGAATGCCAATCCCATCACCTGCAGCTCATCCTTTGATTGGTCCGATAGCGGTATCCGTTTGAAGTCCCCGCTTTTCTCAATATCCTTCATCGTTCCGCTCATGATCGATATCGGTTTGAGGATCAGGTTGGCCAGCCATTTACCTGCAAGAATGGATAAAAGAATGACAAAAAGCGATGCACCGCCTAAAACGAGGGCAAGCACCGATAAATTATCAAGGAGGGTATCTTGCGGCTGTGTGACCTCGATCATCCCTAGCTTCTTCCCTTCATCAGGATAAGGATAACGGTAGGTCATGACATATTCCCCGTCAGCTTTGGTAAAATCATAACCTTTCTCGTTAATGGCTTTAACCGCAAGCCCCTCAAGGTCCTCTTCATCGGTAAATGATTTTATCAACCTTCCATCAGTATCGAATATCCGCACCATTCCATCGTCAGGGATATACGGCTCCATTAAAGCGGGATCACCGGAGATCAAATCTTTCGCCAAGATATTTTCTTCAATTAATGAAGCTTGATTTTCAAGCAGGTCCCGTTCCCTTTCTACTGATATCCAAAGGAAGGCGATTAAAACGATGATACTCAACAATATAAGCATGACACTTAAAAAAAGACTGGAATACGTTTGGATCTTCGTCCGGATCTTCATACTGGCTCCTTCAAGCTGTAACCTACACCGCGGTAAGTATGAATGAGCTGCAGGTCAAAGGGATAATCTATTTTTTTGCGTAAATAACGGATATACACATCAACCACATTCGTATCCCCTGCAAAATCATATCCCCATACATGTGTCAGGATTTGCTCTCTAGAAAGTACTTGATTTTTATTTTGCAAAAGATAAACCAGCAAATCGAACTCGCGGGAAGTCAGCTCAATCCTTTTGCCTTGCCTGTGAATGTCCCTTGTACCAAGGTTCAACTTCAGATCATGAATCTTTAGTTCATCCACTTCCACTTCTGGTTGGCGCTCCCGTACATTGGTACGGAAACAAGCACGGATCCGTGCGAGCAGCTCTTCGATTTCAAACGGTTTCGTTACATAATCATTTGCACCATGGTCAAGGCCATTCACCTTGTCTGGCACAGCATCCCTTGCGGTTAGAAGGATGACCGGTGTTGATCCATTCTTTTTCCGGTAACGCCTAAGTACTTCTATGCCATTCAGCTCGGGCAGCATCACATCCAATAAGATTAAATCCCACTCCTCGGCTTCTGCCCTTTCCAGACCTGCCTTTCCGGTAAATGCCGATTCTGTTTGATAACCCTCATGATTAAGTTCCAGCTGGAGAACCCTCGCAATTTTTTCTTCATCTTCTATAATTAAAATTCTTTTATTCATGATCATCACCACCTACCCCTTAGTGTACTGAAGAAATATGAAAATATCATGAGAAATTGAACTCTATGACTTTAATTTTTGCGCCTTTAAAAAAGGTCAAAAAAAGAATCGGGTGTGAAAACACACCCGATCCTTTTCATTCACCGTTCCAATGCTGGTTAATGAATTCATCGCGGCCCGATTTCGCACGGTCCGCTTTATAGTCATCTTTGTTTTTTTTATGATAGCCTTGATGGTATTCTTCGGCAGGATAAAAGGGTTGGGCCGGAAGGATTTCCGTTACGATGGGTTTCTGGAACCTCCCGCTGGCTGCTACCTTTTCTTTCGATTCAAGAGCCAGTTTCTCTTGAGCTTCATCATGATAGAAGATGGCCGTCCGATATTGGCTTCCTCTGTCATGGAATTGACCGCCATCGTCGGTAGGATCAATTTGCTGCCAATATAGTTCCAGCAATCTTTCATAAGGAAATAACTGAGGATCGAAAGTGATTTCCACGACTTCATAATGTCCCGTAGTTCCCGTCTTCAATTCCTCGTAAGTCGGGTTTTCAATATGTCCTCCCGAATAACCGGATACGATTCCCCCAATCCCCGGTAGTTCATCAAATGGTGTCACCATGCACCAAAAACAGCCTCCAGCAAATGTAGCCTTTTGCATAATGGCCAGCCCCTTTCCTGTATGTAATAAAAATTAATATACCATATTCCAATCCTGACACTGTGCTTTTTTGATTTGAGAAGCCGCCATTAAATGCGCCAAAACTGATTTACCTTTGATCAATCTTTTGACCAGCCCTTTTCCTTGAATCTTACAATCGCTTCAACGCGGTTGCTTACATCCAATTTATCAAGGATGACCGATATATAATTACGAACCGTTCCGTTAGTCAAATAAAGCTGGCTTGCGATTTCTTTTGTTGTCTTACCATCCGCAATCAATTTGAGCACTTGGCACTCTCGTTCAGTCAAAGGGTTTTCTTCTTCGAAAGCCATATCCACCAGCTCAGGGGCATAAACGCGCCGCCCGTCCATGATGACACGGATCGAATTCGCCAACTCATCACTTGGGCTATCCTTCAGCAGATATCCACCTACTTCTGCCTTTCTGGCTCTTTCAAAATACCCAGGACGTGCAAAAGTGGTCAAAATGATGACTTTGCATTGATGGCCCTGATCCTTGATCTCCTCGGCTACATCGAGCCCGGTTTTAACTGGCATTTCAATATCGGTTATGCAGATATCCGGCTTTAATTGATTGACGAGATTCATTGCTTCTTCCCCATTGCTCGCTTTTCCTACAACTTCCATGTCACTTTCCAAATCAAGGATGGAACCTAGCGCGCCAAGCAGCAACCGCTGATCTTCGGCAATTACGATTCGAATCAATGTCAATCTCTCCTATCCATTATTTTTTATCGCATTCGGAACCCTTATATAAAGCGTCGTTCCATCTGTCGTTTGAATATCCAGGCTGCCATTAACGAATTCAAGCCTTTCTTTCATTCCATGAAGCCCATTGCCTTTAAAAAACTCTGATCTATGTGAAAGCCCCACTCCATTATCCTGTACTGTGATCGTCACCCCTGTTTGTAATTCTTCAATGACGATATGACAGCAGTCGGCTCCGCTATGTTTGACGATATTGGTCACAGCTTCTTTCAAGCACATGCTTAAAACCGTTTCAACAAGCAATGGGGTATCTTTCAATTCCGTGGTGCCTTCCAAATTGAATTCTATCCCTGCCGCTTTCAATATTTGCTTGACCCGGATGATTTCATCGCTAAGCTTGGCCCCACGCATTTCCGACACCATTTCACGGACTTCCTTGAGTGCCGTCCTCGCCGTTTGACGGATATCCTTGATTTCCTTCTTGGCCGACTCCGGATTCAAATCGATCAATTTCCCTGCAAGGTCACTTTTCAAGCCAATCAAAGACAGCTTTTGTCCAAGTGTATCATGTAAGTCACGGGCAATCCGCTGGCGTTCTTCAATTTTGCCAAGCTCTGATATTCTTTTATGTGCGTCCTCCAATTGTTCTTCCAGCCTGCCCCGTTTATTTCGATTATATGTGTTGAATGGGAGCAGGATCACGCCTACCACACAAATGAGCATAAAGGGAAATTGCGAAAAGAATGTAGGGTCCTTCATGATGAATCCAATATTGACCGACACGATGGTAGCCAATAGCTGGATCGAATATAATACGAAAAAACCAACCTTATTTTGAACATTCCCAATAAAGAATGCTAAAAACAGCGAAAAGTAAATGTAGCTGAAAAATATGGTCATGGATATGGATATGACTATTTGTATCGCCGTCCATACGTATACGGGCCATCCCTTCGAAACGAATGAGAGACCATATGATATGAAAAACAAAATGATCATGACGATTCCAAAGACTATCTCCAACATCGAAGAGGATTTGAAGATGAAATAAAAAGGAAGGATACAAAAAATGATCCAGACATAAGGGCTCAGCCCTGTGTTTTTCGGAAAGATATGATACCAACTTTGCATGGCGCCGCCTCTATTTCTTTTTATCCTAGTATATACTAAGGAGTTTCATCAAAAAACCATCCAATGGGAATTGTATGGTTTTTTGATGAACAGTTTATTGAAACCTGGACGTTCATTATTGATTTTGTTTTCTTTAAAACGACAGGCGTCTTGTTTTTGCCATTAAGCCTTCCGTAACATTTTGGTACGCAAGGACTAAGATTGTACGTGGTGAAAACCATCATATAGCCAAAAAAAGATCCGCCGTTTGGCGAACCCATTTATAACTTGATGGCATACACCCGTTCAGGGCGTCCTACCGTACCATATGTTAAATCGGCATCAATTTTTTCCTCTGACATCAAGTGCTCCAGATAACGCCTTGCCGTTGTCCTGCTCACCCCGATTTCCTTTGCCACTATTTCGGCCGTTAAGCCAGGGGAGGATTTCCCCAACACAGCCATCACCTTCTCCAAAGTCATCCGATCGATCCCTTTTGGCAGTGAAGACTGTTCCCTCTCATTTTCCTTCACTTCTTTTCGCAAAAGCTTATCAACCTGTTGCTGTGTTACTGGAAAATTGCCCTTTTCCAATTCCGACAGTTTAATGTGATACTCTTGATATCTGTGTAAAGACTGCTTGAAACGTTCAAATGCGACAGGCTTGATAATATAATCAAATATGCCGATTTTGATGGCTTCCTGGACTTTTTCTATTTCTTTAGCCGCCGTTATCATAATGACATCCATTTGTTTGCTTTGCTGCTTGATTTCTTTCAGGATATCGAGCCCATTCATATCCGGAAAATACATGTCGAGAAGCAATAGATCCGGCTGCATGATTTCAATGAAGCTTTTAGCTTCATCATAGCTTGAGGCGATCCCTATCGTTTGAAAACCCTCAAGCTTTTCGATGAATAGCTTTTGTATCTCGGCAATCCGCAGGTCATCTTCTACGATTAAGACTTCTATATCGCGATTGGCCATCATCAAATCACCCCTCTGTTTTTTGGCAGTGCTACAGTAAAAATCGTATATTCCCCTTCTTTTGTCGAAAAAGTGATATACCCCCCTAATCCATCTATCGCTTCCTGAACAAGTCTCAAACCTATACCTGAATTGGTTTGAAGGCTTTTCGTCGTAAAACCGTTCTGGAAAATCAGTTCGGTAACATCTGGATTCATCCCTTTTCCATTATCTTCAACCTCTATGATCAACTCTTTACCCAAGTCCGTGACGAACAACGATACCCTTTTTTCCTCCCTATCGTTTTCCCGTACAGCTTCGAAGGCATTATTGATGAGGTTGCCGATGATCGTCACCAATAAATCCCGATCTATTTCGGGCGGAATATCCTTAAAACTGCTCTCTCTATCAATTGTAAAATCAATTTTCAGCTCGCTCGCCAAACTCACCTTCCCTAAGATGAACCCAGCAATAATCGGATCAGGTATTTCCTTCATTAGAAAGTGAATGAAGCCTTGGGTGACATCGACTTCCTTCGATATGAAATCCATCGCTTCTTTATATGAACCAAGTTGAATCAGGCCTAGCAAAGTATAGAGCCGATTCGAATATTCATGTGTCTGGGCCCTCAGCCCTTCTGCATATGCCTTTACATGTGACAGTTCCTGAAGGAGATTGGATAGTTCCGATTTATTTCTCAAACTTGCAACGGCACCGATGATTTCACCCTGTCCATTCAAAATGGGAATCCGGCTTGCCAAAAAAACTTCACCGTCAATCATGAATTCCTGATCATACTCGGCCCGTGCCGTGCTGACTACATCCAGCAAATGTGTATGCGTTATGACTTCTTCGATTTTTTGCCCGCGAAGCATGACGTCTTTAGGGATATGAAGGATTTTATGCGCCGTTTCATTGACGACCGTGATTTTCCCATGAACATCAATGGCAATGATGCCTTCATGAATGGATTCCAAAATGGCATGCTTCTCTTGGAACATCCAGGCAATCTCTTTCGGCTCCAGACCCAATATCGCCTTTTTTATATTGAATGAAATGAAAAAGGCGATCAATAAACCGCCGATTAATATAAAAGAAATGATCCAGACAATCTTTCTTTGTATACTGGACACTTCTTTTTCAATATCATCCTGAAGGTAGCCAACAGAGACGACTCCGATGACTTTTTCATTTGCGATTATTGGGGCTTTCCCCCTTATGGAAGGACCCAATGTCCCAATGGACTCCGTGATGATGGATTTCCCATCCCACACCTCGGCGTTATCTCCCCCTACCATTTTCCTCCCGATCATGTCGGGATTTGGATGGGACAGTCGTGTTTCATTCTTATCGCCTATTACTATGAATTCCGCATCGATCTGCCTGCGAACCCTTTCCGCGATGGGCTGGATGATTACAGAGGGATTATCCGTTCGAAAAGCTTGTTTAATTTCAGGCAGCAAAGAAATGGTCTGGGCAACCGACAATGCTTTTTCCCCTGTTTCCTGCTTCAGGTTATTTTCCAGGATATTTATAAAAATAACTTCAAAGATTCCGCCCATTAAGATGATTAACGTACAGATCCCCAGCATCAACTTGGTGTGTAAACGCATTCAATCACCTCTACTTACATCATATAAAAAAAAACCCCTTTAAAAAAGGAGTTTTTTCACAACATTCGGAAAATATGAGTTAACCTTCAATATTGATGACAACATCCTTCCCTCTCTTTTTAAGCAAAACCGGAATGAGCAGCCATAATGCCGTTATGATCAGGAATGTCAGGGAAAGCGGCCTGGTAAAAAACAAACTGTAATCCCCATCGGATATCGTCAGGGCCCTGCGCATATTATTTTCTATCATCGGTCCTAAAACCAGCCCTAATACCAATGGGGCGATTGGATAATCATTTTTACTTAAGAAATATCCCAAGACCCCGCACCCTAATAATAGCAATAAATCATAAGTCGATACTTGTACCGCATAAACGCCAAAAATGGAAATCGCGATAATGAGCGGAATCAAATATTTCTTTGGCGTTTCAATGATTTTCGCAAAAACCCTAACGAGCGGGAGATTAAGGATCAGCAGCATCAGATTCCCGATGAACATACTGGCGATAAGCCCCCAAGCTACCTGAGGATGGTCCTCGAATAATAATGGACCTGGCTGAACATTGTACATCATGAGCGCACCCATTAAAATCGCCGTTGTACCGGAACCCGGAATTCCCAGCGTCAATAATGGAATCATCGCTCCGCCAGATGCCGCATTATTGGCCGTTTCAGGTCCAGCCACCCCAGCGATCGCGCCTGTGCCAAATCTCCAGGGTTTTTTTGAAATCCTTTTTTCCATAAGATATGAGAAGAACGAAGCAAGAGTAGCCCCTGCACCCGGCAAGATCCCTACAAAGAAGCCTAAGAGCGACCCCCTCGCAATCGGACCGGCGGATTCCTTGAATTCTTCTTTGGAAGGAATCAAATTTTTGATCTTAGCAATGTCCCCATCATCCTCTTCTTTTTCCAAGATTGTCTTGAATACCTCTCCAAGTGCGAATAGACCCACTGCGATCGTCAGGAACTCGACCCCTTGATAAAGCCAAGGTATGCCGAATGTAAAACGGGCGATCCCGGATACATTATCGATGCCTATCGTCCCGATCAGCAAACCGCAAACCGTCATGATCAGTGCCTTGGTTACGGATTTTCCCGCGAGGCCGCTGACGGCCGCCAACCCTAGAAGCATGAGTGAAAAATACTCCGCCGGACCGAATTTAATGGCAATCGTCGATAATGGCTGTGCCAAGGCAATCATGGCGATAAGGGTGACTATCCCTCCGACGAAGGAGCCGATTGCCGAAATGGATAAAGCACTCCCGGCCCTTCCCTTTTTCGCCATTTGGTAACCATCCAATGTGGTGACGACAGAAGAGGATTCGCCAGGTGTATTCAATAGGATTGAAGTTGTCGATCCTCCATACATCGCTCCATAATAAACACCTGCAAGTAAAATGATGGCGCTTGTTGCCGCTTGCTCTGGTGGAAGTCCCCCTGTAATCGAAGCGGTTACCGGAATCAAAAGAGCCACTCCGCTCATCGGCCCGATCCCCGGCAAAACGCCGACAGCCGTACCGATCAATACTCCGACAAATGCAAAAAGGATGTTATACCAAGTTAGTGCCGTTTCAAAACCATGCAATAAATAATCAAAAGTGCCCACTTCACATCCCCCTTCCTTTTATGAAAACCAGATTGGCCAACCCGGCAGTGTTCCCTTTAAAACATTCACGAATAAATAATAGATGATTCCGGAAAATCCTGCGGAAATGAGGAGCGATGTCATCCACTTATTCCGTTCCATCGTTTGAAAGCAAACAAACAAAAAGAGGAAGGTCGTAATGACATATCCTATCGTTTCCAATGTCAAAATATAAATCAGGGTGGAGAGCAGAATGATGATAAAGGGTTTATATTCCAGCTTTCCTTTACCCGATTCCTGCACCTTGCCCCGAAATGCCTCATAGAACAGGCGAATACTTAAAACAGCGAGAACGAGCCCCAATACAAAAGGGAAAATGTCCGGTCCTACCGAACTTCCATAAGAAGAACTGGCCAGTTTCCTGCTTCCTATCATGAACAGCACCCCGACAGCCAGAAAGGCTACAGATGCAAAGCGATCAAATTTCACGTCCATCTTAATCCCTCCATTTCAGAAAACAAGAAGAAGGTGAAGCACCTCCTTCTCCCCGATTATTTTTCCATGCCTAACGCTTCTAATAATTGCTGCACCTGTTTTTCCTGTTCTTCTAAAAACTTGCTGAATTCTTCACTATTTTTATATTCCCGTTCCCATCCTTGAACTTCCACTTCCTTCTTCCATTCAGAAGTTTCAACTAGCTTCGCAATGGTTCCGTCCCAAAAGGTTTTCGCTTCACCAGACATATTCTGAGGTCCAAAAACCCCTCTCCAAATCGTGAATTCAGCATCAACACCCTGTTCCTTTGCCGTCGGTATGTCTTTAAGATCGCCACCCAAACGTTCAGTCGAGGTTACGGCCAACACTCTAATCTTCCCTGCTTTTAAAAATTCCCTGACACTGGATGCATCCGTTCCGATCACATCCGCATTACCGCCAAGCAAGGCCGTAATCGCTTCCCCGCCCCCGTCATACGAAACGTATTTAAGTTCTGTTGGATTCAAGCCATATTCATAGGCTGGAAGAATGGAAATCAAATGATCCATGGATCCCGGAGCCGATCCTCCTGCAAACGTCAGCTTACGCGGATCTTTCTTCACCGCTTCCAGCACTGATTTCAAATCCTTGAATTCGGAATCCGCCTTTACCACTATCGCCCCATAATCCTTTGTCAGCTGCGCCAAAGGGGTCGTATTTTTATACCCATAAGGGCTGTTGCCTTCTTTTTTAAGGTTATTGATGATGACAGGCGGTGAATTCACGAACAGCATGTCATTATTATCCGCTTGCTGTGTTGCATAATCCGCCATGAATACAGCGCCCCCGCCACCGGGTTTGTTTTCGACGGTCAATGGCTGGTTCACCAGTTTGGTCTCACTCAAGACCTTTGTAAATGAACGGGCGGTTAAATCCCATCCCCCGCCTGCGCCCGATGGAGCAACGACCGATATGGATTTTTTCGGATAGCCTGTACTTTCTTTCTTTTCTCCTGATGTATCCGAACTGCTGCATGCACCTAAACTTAAAGCTAACGAACCTGCCAAAATGACCGCTGAAATCTTTTTACGAGAAAACATAATAATCCTCCTTTTGAAAGCGTTTTCTTGATTCTACAAAAATATCTTCCTTTTCTTTGATTATTAACCTAAGATGCATAAATTCCATAACCTCTATATTGTTCATAAAGTTTTATCGGGAGACATGGGAAAAAGGCCCGCCCATTAAGAGCAGCCCTGCTAGAATAGTATTTTTGATAGATAGACGGCCATCGTTACCGTTATACTGCTGAATAAAGTCGACATCAAGACTGCTTGTGCCGCATACTCCGGATGGTTGTCATATTCCAAAGCGAATAATGCGCTGTTTCTCGATGTTGGAAATGAACTTGCGATAAATAATCCCTGAGCGACAGTCCCTTCCAAGCCCAGCAGGAGGATGATAAGGAATGCGATGGATGGCGAGAGTATTAACCGGCCAATCAAGCTAAGGATAAGCGGAAGCGGGAATTGCGTAATTTTCAAATAGGCACTCTGTGCACCCAATGTGATCAAGGCAATGGCTATGAAAGCACTCGCGATATTTTCAATCGGGGTCCATAAGAACAGCGGAATGTCGAAAGAAGCGGAGTGTAATAGAAAACCGAGTAATAAAGCATAAATGACGGGGTTCTTCAAGAACTCGCGAATGGCGCCCTTCGCACTTTTTGTATGGACGGAAACGGAATTCATCAATCCATAGGTATAGGTCAACAGGTTTTGAAAAATGATCACGATGACTTGGATCGACAGGCCAAGAGGATTCCCATTAAAAACCATCTGGCTTACGGGTAACCCGAAATTGGCTGAGTTATTCAGGACTACACTATTTTTAAACGTGGCAGAAAGACTTTGATCAAACCTGGCAAGTTTAGCAATCACTGTACTCACGATGATAAGGCTTACTGCTTGAAGGGCAAGGAAGCTGAATATCTGGACGATCATCCCCCCGCCCATTTTACTTTGATAGATATTGACAAAGCTAATGGCCGGCATGAGCAGGAAATGATTCAATTTAGATAGCGTATTCATATCCAACTTGAATTTACGATGCAGGATGGCCCCAGCCCCTATTAGGAAAAAGACGGGCACAATGACATTCAGTACGATCAGAAACAGGACACTCACATGACTTCCTCTCCATTCCTAAGGCAAATTCATGATGATTTACATCTCCCATCTATCATAATCCCGGGATAACCATAGTTAAAATACCAATAAATTATCGTTATCCATTCATAAAAGGAATGACAAAAAAAGCACAGAGATATCTGCGCTTCCAGTTAAATATCACTCATGAAATCGACGTCTTTGACAAATTCGACAAACGCTTTGACCAGTTTTAATTCCAGTGACTTTTCATGATATAGCATCCACGTATTCCTGATAAGGGGATTACCCTGCTTATCCCTAAGGTCCATCTGACTTAGACTTTGGTCCTTCTCCAATAAAACACTGGGAAGGATGCCATATCCCAGGCCATTCCTGACCATTTCTTTGCATGTATCACCTTTGTCCACTTCCATCCCAACCAAAGGCGGTCCTGAAAAATTATCTCTCCACCAATTATCGATCATTAAAGGGCGTCCGTCCCATAATCGATCCTCGGCAAGAAAGGCAGGTCCCGGACTTCGATTTCTTCCTTGGAAGCAATGCAAATCGTTTCCTCAAAAAGATGGTGCCTTGACCCTGCCCATTGATAGTCCCCCCGAACGATCCCTACATGCACTTCTTCCTTGTAAATGAGGTTCAGCACTTCTTTACTCCAACCAGTCGTCACATTGAAATCCACTTTAGGATATCGCTCACGAAATAATCTCAACAGGCCAGGCAATTTATGCAGCGTGATATAATTGGAAACACCCAGCCGTAATGTCCCACTGATCTCCTGACCCATATTGAACGCTGTCTCTTTTATCTGCCGGAGCCTGATCAGCATCTCATCTGCACAGTTGGCCAAATATTCCCCTTGAGGGGTGAACTGGACTCCCCTTGTTCCCCGCTCCACAATCTTTAGATTGAATTCCTTCTCTATTTGCTGAATTCGTTTCGTTAAAGAAGGTTGCGATATATATAAACTTTGCGCCGTTTTAGTAATATTCTTATGCTCATGCAACACCTTTAAAATATGCCAATCCCTTTCATTCATAACCCTTCCCCCGATACCGCCTTTTCCTTGAATGTCCTATCGAAACTGTATCACATAAGGCTTGTTGGATATATCCAAGCCATGCCGGCAAGGACTTTCCCAAAGCGCATTCTCCAGCCCGCCTTAGGAGCGGCATCTTTCACGCTCAGTCATTCAATTGTATTCTTTCAGGGCATGTATAGATATTCAGTGAATCATTACGAATGAACCCGACCGTGGTGATTCCCAATCCTTCAGCCAATTCCAAAGCCAATTCAGTTGGAGCGGACTTCGAAAGGATCAGTTCACAGCCGATTTTCGCCACCTTCAAGAGAATTTCCGATGAAATCCGGCCGCTGAACACGATAGCTTTCCCTTCTATCGAAATACCATTTTTCAAGCAATGGCCGTATATTTTGTCCAAGGCATTATGTCGGCCGATGTCCATCCTGCTTAATACGAGGCCATCGACATCACATAAAGCGGCATTGTGGACCCCTCCTGTGTTCTGGAAGGTGACAGCGGAATTTTGTAAATCCTTCATCAAGCGGAAGCAGTCATCGGGAGTCAGTTTCACCGAAACATTATCCATTTTCTTGGCAGTCAAAGCATCATTCACAAAGACGAACCCTTGTCTGCTCATTCCGCAGCATGATGTAATATACCGTTTATTTTGAAAGTCCTGGAAGTAGGGATTCACTTTATCTGTCTTCACATGAACAAAGCCTTCTTTTTCCTGGACCCAGATTTCTTTTATCTCATCATATTTTTTGATGATGCCTTCCGAAGCCAAATAGCCAATCACCATATCCTCGATGTATTCAGGTGTACAAACCATCGTGACGAATTCCTGGCCATTTATTTTGACAGTGACGGGATACTCCGTTACGATCGTATCTTCCGTCCGCCCGATGTTGCCTTTGGTTATCCGGATGATGTCCCTCTTGCTTTCAATCGCTTTCATGTTCCCACTCCTTTTACTATCCAGGAGCCAATTGACCACTATGTAAGGAACGTGGTCAATGCCCGTTGAGTTTGTCCGCTATATCCTTATCAAATACGAATACGGAAATCGCTATGTTCTCCTTGATTTTGATATCTGAAAACAAATGGACCAGTTTAGCCCCAACCAGTTCCTCCATTCCATCAGGAGGACTCTCCGAATACACATCCTGAACCATTTTGGTACGTGCAGAATGGACCATGTCCCTTCCTTCCTCCGATCTTGATATAAACATTTCCGTAGGAGTCAAATTCCCATATAACGTAGAAACGGCCATATTCTCCACGAAAACCGTGTGTATGCGTTCTGGTCCTTTACCGAATAATTCCTTGCGCAGCTTACGAATCATATCATTGAATTCATGGATAACCTTTGACACCGTTACGTCACTCCAATTCAAGAAAATTAAGTTCTCAATTTTCTAATCATAAATCAACGCGAAGAAAAACGAAAGGAATTTGGGAATGATAGCCTCTTTCCAGGATTGTTTCTTGCTAAAATTAAAGGTATACTATCAAAGAGGAAAGTTGGGAGCATAATAGTGTACTGTTGTGTCCTATCTTTTTTAAAAATCATCCATTATGGTATGGATTGGTATATTGGCAAGCTTTGCTATTAAACTATTCCACCATGACCTACATTTCCGTTCAGAGCCGGAGGTGTGATCATGGTGGTTTTTTTCGTGTTTTTGGCTATAAAAGGGGGAAATATAATGAGCGATTCAAACATCACCATCAAAATCAATGGGAAGGATTATACCGCTAATGAAGGAGCGACAATACTGGAGGTCATCAACCAAAATGAGATAGCTCATCCACAGATTTGTTACGTTCCTGAAGTGGATCCGATCCAAACATGCGACACATGCATCGTCGAAGTTAATGGGGAACTCGTCCGATCATGTTCGACAAAAGCAGCGGGCGGCATGGATATAGCCTTGGATTCAAACAAGGCAAAAGAGGCCCAAACCGAAGCCATGGACCGGATCCTGGAAAACCATTCTTTATACTGTACTGTATGTGATAATAATAACGGAAATTGCAAACTGCATAACACAGCGGAATTAATGGAAATCGAACACCAAAAATATCCTTACACACCGAAAGTGGAATTGGGTGCCGTCGATATGTCCCATCCATTTTACCGCTATGATGCCAATCAATGCATCGCATGCGGCCAATGTGTCGAAGTCTGCCAAAACCTTCAGGTCAACGAGACGCTGTCCATCGACTGGGAAGCGGAACGCCCCCGGGTAATCTGGGATGAAGGAACGGAAATCAATAACTCATCCTGTGTAGGCTGCGGACAGTGTGTAACCATTTGTCCATGTAATGCATTAATGGAAAAATCGATGCTGGGTGAGGCTGGCTTCATGTCAGGTTTGAAAAACGATATGCTTGAACCAATGATTGACCTTGTCAAAGAAGTGGAACCTGGATACAGCGGGATTTTTGCCATTTCAGAGATTGAAGCGGCAATGCGTGATACACGGACGAAGAAGACAAAAACGGTCTGTACGTTCTGTGGGGTAGGATGCACATTCGAAGTCTGGACAAAAGGCCGTAAAATCCTTAAAGTCCAACCTACCCATGAAGCACCCGTCAATGCGATATCCACATGTGTCAAAGGGAAATTCGGCTGGGACTTCGTAAACTCGGAAAAACGTTTAACCAAGCCCCTGATTCGGAAAAATGGGAGATTCGTAGAATCAAGCTGGGATGAAGCACTTGATTTGGTTGCATCCAGACTTGGTTCGATCAAACAGCAATACGGCGGAAATTCAGTAGGCTTCATTTCCTCATCAAAGATCACGAATGAAGAAAACTATGTGATTCAAAAACTGGCACGTCAAATGTTCGAAACGAATAACGTCGATAATTGCTCGCGTTACTGTCAATCCCCGGCAACAGACGGACTGTTCCGTACGGTCGGCATGGGCGGAGATGCTGGTACGATTAAAGATATCGCCGCAGCAGGTCTTGTCATCATCGTTGGCGCTAACCCTGCAGAAGGCCATCCCGTATTGGCGACACGCGTAAAACGGGCACACAAGCTTCACGGACAAAAACTGATCGTAGCTGACATCCGCAAAAACGAAATGGCCGAACGCTCCGACATCCATATCAGTCCAAAACAAGGAACAGACCAGGTTTGGTTGATGGCGGTTACAAAATATATGATCGATCAAGGCTGGCATGATCAAGAATTCATCAATGAAAATGTTAACTTCTTCGACGATTATCAAGAAGTACTTGAAAAATACACCCTGGAATATGCCGAAACACACACAGGCATTTCAAGAGAAACATTGATCCAAATAGCTGAGACCATTCGCGATGCAGACGGAACATGCATCCTCTGGGGAATGGGCGTTACACAAAACACCGGTGCTTCCGATACTTCAGCGGCAATTTCCAACTTGCTATTGGCTACGGGCAACTACCGTCGTCCAGGAGCGGGAGCTTATCCGCTTCGCGGCCATAACAATGTACAAGGCGCTTGCGATATGGGTACCCTGCCAACATGGCTTCCAGGATATCAGCATGTTACCGATGACGTGGCACGTGCTAAGTTCGAAAAAGCTTATGGAGTGAAAATCGATGGCAAACCAGGCTTGAACAATATTGAAATGCTTAAAGCGATAGAAAAAGGCGACATGAAGGCCATGTATCTCGTCGGAGAAGATATGGCACTTGTCGATGCGGATGCAAACCATGTTGATAAAGTGTTATCCGGATTGGATTTCTTTGTTGTCCAGGATATTTTCCTTTCAAGGACAGCCCAATATGCCGACGTGGTATTGCCAGGGGCCCCATCTCTTGAAAAAGACGGAACGTTCACCAATACAGAGCGCCGTGTACAGCGTTTATATAAAGCCCTTCCCACCATGGGGGATTCTAAAGCGGACTGGGAAATCACTCAAGAGATCGCCAACCGCTTAGGTGCAAATTGGAACTACACTCACCCTAGTGAAATCTATGAAGAAATGGCAAGCCTGTCACCGATATTCAGCCAAGCGAATTACGAGGTGCTGGAGGGGTGGAACAGCTTCCTCTGGGGGAGTCATGATGGATCAAACACACCGCTTCTTTATGTGGATGGCTTCAACTTCCCTGATAAAAAAGCGCGCTTTGCACTGGCTGACTGGGTGGAACCTCATAAATTCCCGGAAGAATATGACCTTCATATCAATAATGGACGCATGCTGGAGCATTTCCATGAAGGTAATATGACGAACAAATCCAATGGAATCCAATCGAAAGTACCTGATATTTTCGTTGAGGTATCACCGGAACTTGCCAAAGAACGTAAAGTAGGCGATGGCGGACTCGTTCGCTTAGTGTCTCCATTCGGGGCCGTTAAATTAAAAGCCCTGATTACAGACCGTGTAAAAAATAATGAGCTATTTTTACCGATGAACTCAGTCGATAAAGACTCTGCCATCAACTTCCTGACTGGTCCCATCTATGATCAACGCACAAGCACGCCTGCTTACAAACAGACGATGGTCCGCATGGAAGTATTAAGCGCAAGCGGAGACATCCCATTACCGGGTACCAATCCACGGAACAAAAAACGTCATCCTCAAAATGGTGTCGAGGTTGAACGTAAGTGGGCCCGTCCAGGGTATGTTCACTTAACGGATAAATAAACAGGGAGGGTGAAGATCATGGCAGCTCCTATTACGGAAATCCATAATCCCATTACTGAGGAAGAAATTAAGCTACAAAAACTCGAAGAACTGAAAACACTGATTACCCATAATGAAGAGGCATTGAACAATATGTTTAAAATCGTCAATGAACTGAATGACTCGGGAGTATTCGAAGCCGCGACCTCCATGCTGCAAGGAAAAGAACAAATCGCGAAAATCGCTCTTCAACAAATCACAAGGCAACCTGTCACAAACCTGATCAATACCCTAATGGGGGCAACAGGAGCCTTGATGAACGCCGATGCCGCACAATCCACGAAACTGCTAAACAGCGCACTTGCAGGAATCGATGAAGGAAACAAATTCCTTCAGGCCGATAAGAAGATCGGAGTTTTGGATTTAATGAAAACACTGAATGATCCAGACATAAACCGGGCTATCGGCTTTGGCGTCCACTTCCTAAAGGGAATGGGCAAGGAATTAAAAGAATAGAATCGGAACAAAGACTCAAGAGAAGCTTCTTTTGAGTCTTTTTTATCATGTTTGACGATATTGATGCAAAATTAAGGAATCTGGGGGATTTCCAAAATGTTGATGTACGTAGGGCCAAATCATTTCTTCACTTCAATAATAAGCGCATATTTCTTGGAGATCAATAAGGTATCCAGTTGAAAAAATCGTGATTGATCCTGCAGCCTTAAATCGTGGAAAATGTAATAGCCTTTCGGTTCAAGAAAGCTTAATGGAAAATCAATGGAACATTCCCCTTTATGGCCCGCTTCACTTTTTTTTGAGATCGTTCATGATTAAGGGGAGTTTGGGTTGATTCGGAGGAAGCCTGTACGCTAATGCACGTAATTTGCGGATGGCAAGAGGAACTTTTCGCTTTTTTACAATCAATTAAATCGCTCCAATCTTGGTTTCTCCCAAATGATTCTACAGCAGAAGGGAATATTCCTTTAAATGATGACGATTGTACAATTTATCTGCGAATTTGGGAATATATCTTCGAAAATGGAGATATATCTGCGAAAACTCCTGATTTATCTGCGAATTATGCAATTTATCGATTTTTCGACAAAAACAACTAAAAAAACAAATTGCTATATTGTCATCATAAATTCGTAATCGATACCATAACAGATTTTGAAGATATCTCACCTGTACCTAATCCTAATAGGGGTACCGCCAACAATCCGCTTTTGTCGGACGGTACCCCAAATGCCAGTCAGTGTTTTCTACGAACAGCTGATTTAGGACACAGCGTGCTATTCATCGCAGGGAGGGCCTGCCGTACTGTCATGACAAAAGCTTAATAATAATTTCCCTTCTTCATACCGGCGCAATGTATCTTTAGCCTAGAATATCAGAAAGTGCACTTTGTACGTTTGGAAATTGAAAGGAGTAATTGTGGTAAAGTGCTTTTTGAGGGAGTACCCGCTGCCCTTTTAATACCAACTGACTCATTTCACCAAGTACTACTTTTACTACAACCCCAGGAACATGAAGCCAATATGGGCGGTGAAGGACGTCTGCAATGGACTGTCCGTATGATGACATGCGTATTGGATGAGGCGAGGTCACATTCAACGGTCCATCTACTTCAGAATTAATTATGGCGAAGTAAACCATCTCAACCGCATCTTGAATGTGCACCCAGGAAATCCATTGCATCCCACTGCCGATTGTCCCCCCAATACCTAATTTATACGGTAGCACTATTCGCGGAAAGGCACCCTCTTGACCCAGAATGATGCCGAAACGCGCGAAGACCGTTCGAACGCCTAATTCTTTCGCCATTGCCCCTTCTTTCTCCCAACTCTTTACAACACTGGCCAAAAAATCATTTGCATCACTTTCGGAGGACTCATTAAACGTTTTGAAGTCTGACATCCCGTAGTAACTTACACCTGAAGCGTTAACAAGAACTTTTGGCCTTGGATGAAGATGTCTCAAAATTCGAATGACCTCTTTTGTGGCTGAAAGACGGCTATTCAAAATAGCCTCCTTTTTACTTTGGATCCACCGTCCGCTATTAATTGATTCCCCGGCTAAATTGACCATCGCATCGACATCCTTAAGTTCGTTTTCAGGTTGATGATCTGCAGAAAGCCAATCAACATAATGAACGAATTCACTTGTTCTTTTATGATCAGGAAGACGCGTTAATATGGTTACTCGATGGCCTTTTTGAGTCAACAGGTGTGTCAAGGCTTGACCTACAAACCCGCTTCCTCCCGTTATAACAACATGCAATTTCCTCACCGCCTTCTTCAGCTGCTTTCTTATAAGTTAGTGAATAACATAACGGCCTAAAAGATTGCCAACAAGAAAAATCGGGATCATGAGCAGGCTGACCGGGAGACTTGCAAAAAGTAAATGCCCGTCTATCAGACCGTGTTCGAACAAACTGTCATAGGCAATAAGACAGTAAGGGATGAGAAGGAATAGTGCCGTTATGATGCCAGGTGTGTAGCCTTTGAAAAAGATGGACTGAACAATATGCATGATCGCTTGCAGAATAAATAAATTGAGAATAGCTGTATATAAAAGAAAGCCCCCTCCGTTTAATGTGAGATGGGCAGTCACCACTGTAGTGAATGAAATAATCAACAAAATCCAAGTAGCCGAAACAGAAAGCTGGGCAGCGGTCGAACCTAGTTTTTCCCTCATATTTAATATTAGTTGGACGAAAGAAGATTTTTGAAACCTATTTTCACTTGCCTTCATGGAAGATTCAATGGTTATGATCTCTTCTAAGTCATGGAAAATAAAAATGATTGGGCACAACCAAATAATTGTATGAAGATCGAAAAATTGGCGGAAAGTTTCAAGCATCTTTTGCCTCCTGCTTGTTGTAGTTTTGTTCATTGAATTGGACAAACTTTAAAAATATGCAAATAGTCACTTGGAAGCTATTTGAATCCACAGATCCCTGTTTAGCTCCCTTCAGCTAATTTTTGATAATGGGCCAAGGCCAATAACGGAAAAACGTATTCGTAACAATGATAATTGATATAAAAGGCTCCCGCCATTCCCCTTCCTTTCGGGTAGGCCTTTGCCCAATCTTTTTCTTTTCCATCTACTAAAAAAGCTGCGCCGCGTTTAATGTCAGGTGTGACTTCAGCCGCGGCTGAGATAAGTGTATCAAGGGCCCATGCTGTATGGGTGCGGGTACTTTCGCCCAACGGCACATAACAATTTTCGATATCACTTTTACAGGATTCCCCCCACCCTCCGTCTTGATTTTGAATGGCTTTTAACCAGTTTACAGCCTTCTGAATGGCAGGATGCTTCGGGGAAATCCCAACCGCAACCATTCCCGTTACAGCCGCCCATGCGCCATAAATATAGACGCCCCAGCGCCCTACCCAAGAACCATCCGACTCTTGATTCTTTAACAGCCAACGAATCCCGCGTTTCACCATAGGATGATGAAAATCCAAATGGGTATAGTTCCCGAAAAACTCTAATGTCCTTCCCGTTAAATCAACTGTCGACGGATCGATCAACAAATCTTTTCCGCCCTCGATCGGTAACAGGTTCAATATTTTCTTATTTACATTCTTTTCGAATGCCGCCCATCCACCGTCATTGTTTTGCATGGAAATGAGCCAGCTGATTCCTCGATCCCATGCCTGTCGACAATCCACCCTTTCGATGGCTAACGTTCGAATCGCTCTTAGTGCTGCCGTTGTGTCGTCAATATCCGGATGGATTGTATTCATGTCCTCAAAGCCCCAGCCTCCCGGCAACAGGTCTGGTTCATGAATGACCCAATCCCCGTATTTGACATGTTGCCGGGAGAGGATATATCGGTTTGCCTTCTGGACGGTATTCGATGAATAAGGGATTCCGGATTCTTGCAGAGCGTAGCTGATTAACGTCGTGTTCCAGACCGTAGCCGTCGCATATTGGCAGTGGAGTTCTCCATCAATCCGGCAGGTCATCGCATTTAATCCTTGCAAGGCACGGGTAATCACCGGATGTGTATTCGAATATCCCCTCGCCAATAAGGCAAAAATCATCATAGAAGTTGAACCGAAATAATTACATAAGGTTCCATCCGGTTCTATTCTATCTAGCATATATTGTTCGGCGCGATTTAAAGCTAACTCGCGAAGATTTCCGGGGTAGTCTTTCAGGCCTTTTATCCCTTTTTGAATCGAATCGATAACCGAGCGGAATTCCGGATCTTCTGTAAAAAAACGATTTTCTTTTTTGAGATACAAATCAGAGAGATCAGGAGACCGCTGCGTTCTCCTGCTAAAACCCAAATTGGCCAGAATCAGTAACGGGATGATGTTCGTTCTGCCAAACATGGAGAAGTCAAAAAGATTTATTGGAAAGGAGTCCGGTATAAGCAGCACTTCAATCTTAATGGGGAAAGGCGGCCACTCGCACTGTCCGGTTAAAGCCAACAGGACTTTAAAAAACATATGGACTTCTGTAGCCCCTCCGTTGGCAAGGATAAACCGCCTGGCTGCCTGGATATCCGGGTCATCCCGATCCCGGTAACCGGAGTAAAGAAGGGCATAATAAGCTTCCACAGTGGACGTAAGGTTCCCTTTTCCTTCATCATAAAACAAACCCCATGAACCATCTTTCTGCTGTTTCCCTGCAATACGCTCCACCAGTTCTTTTATGAACGCCTCATCATTTATCTCCAATGTCCGCAATAAGATAATCATGTGACAGTCTGTTCCGATGCCGGTCTCAAAAGGATATTGCCAGGACCCGTCATCTGATTGGTCCCTAATGAACTGATCGACGATTCGGTTCATTTCCTCATTTACCCGATGTCCCATGTTACCCCCCTCTTTCGAATACTCACGTTGTATTCATATTCCTCTAGCAATATGAATATGCATTTCTTTAATGGGAGAATCGAACGCAGTTAAAATGAAATGTTGATAAGGGATGATGTATTTTTGCTTGATTCCTATTCGGATGTAAAGAAGGATTTGAAAAAAAAATTAAAAAGTAAATCTTCCGGCCTCCTGCCCTTTTTATCCGAAAACGATAAACAACGCATTCACTATATAAGAGAACAGACAAAACAACATAATCAAAACAATGTTACACGGACTCGGGCTTATTATAATTTTTATCTCGAGCATCCAGAAATCCATTGGGCCCTCCTTGGACATATGGTATCGAGGAACGTTGGCTGGAACATGACCGATTTAAAAGGGGATTTGCTGACAAAACTTCTGCCAGAAAGAGATCAGAAGGCGATTTATTCTTTTTTGGAACGCGGTAGCTGGTTGATTTTTCAGGATGTGTATCCCCAGTGTTTGATTTATGACCTAAGTGTGAAAGCCAACCAGGAAATGTTCCACCTTTTACACTTTTTTCACATTTCCACCTTTATGGAAACGATGTGGCGTTATTTTTGGAACAGCGGGGATTCCTACACTCTTGCGATTGCGACTGTGATAAATGAACAAAGTTATTTGGAAAAAAGAGTGATCCAAAATGATCATTTTAAAAAAACCGTAACCGGTACGGCCAGCTTCAAGTTGTATGATTTTTTGCGTTTCAATCACATTCTTTTTCCATACTGTGCAGAGGGAAATAGGCACCGAGTCTTACTAGCCGGCGCTACTTCGCGCCATTTCACTTCGCTTCACGAACGAATTTTATTCGGAAAAAGATTGTATGCCCTCCTTTTTCAGCGTACAAATATTTCAGCGGGCATTTTGAAATGGGCGAACGAACATCCCCATACGGGTTCACGAAAAGATTATTGGCCAGATTTGTTTAACGATGTAAACGAATTTTTCCCCCGTTCCCTTTATAAACCTCGGGTCAAGAATTGTAAGTTGAGAAAAGGCGCCGCCGACCGGTTGTACAGTCCACTGTTAAAATACGCCTGGCCGAATACTTCTCATGAAGATGCGGAAGGTGGTGACTGGTTTGAGGATTGGCATGTTCTGGACTATATTCATAAGGAAGTCGATGTGAATGGAGATATATTCGGGAATTATTGCAAAACGCTTGAAATAATTGAGCTTGCGGTCATGGGAAAGGAAGCCCTTCTGTTTCGGGAAGAGGAATAACCATCAACCTGCGGAGATTTTGACAGCAGTTCAAATTAGATAAATGAAACAACATTCTTGTAGACTTCAGAGCCCCCGGCAACTCCAATAGAAGTTGTCGGGGGCTCTGTGTAATATTGGACTAGATCTACATTATAAACGAATTTATAAAGCATAAAGATGTTATGATGACAATTTTATGCTTCAGTCACACAAAATAAAAAACCACCAATATATGTATTGGTGGAGACGGTGGGAGTCGAACCCACGTCCAGACATAACGGCACTTAAGCTTCTACGAGTGTAGTCGATATATTCGCATTTCGCGAACTCATTAGCCTATCGACAGGCGGCAGAGCAGCTAGTCTGATTGGTCTCTTCCTTCATCCTCAGACGGTGGATTCCGGCGTATCCCACTTAGAGTGAGTCCCTTACCCTACCACGTGGGCCATGGAGGGAGGAACAGCTATCGACTGTTATTAAGCAGCGAAAGCTAGGTTGTTGTTTTGTTTGCCAGTTATAGGCGTTGACGTTTTAACGAGGCCGATCCCCTCGACTCGCAACTTAAGCTCGAACTATCCCTGTCGAATCCGTAACGTCCCCATGATAGAAATGGAGCGTACGAGAAAAGAATAGTCAGCAAGTTGGCTGATATTCAATTGTCATCGGTACAGGATTAATTATAACAGATTGGTTCAAAAAATCAATTGTAAGGTCTTGGCAGTTCTACATCTTCTGCCGCTCACGGAAAGCACGTTCGATATCACGTTTCGCTTCCTTCTTCTTCAGGTCTTCACGCTTGTCATATTGTTTCTTCCCTTTACCCAGACCGATTAAAACCTTGGCAAAGCCATTTTTCAAATACATTTTCAATGGCACGATCGTGTAACCCGTTTCTTTCGTTTCGCCAATCAGCTTATTGATTTCCTTTTTATGCAGAAGGAGTTTACGTGTCCGCAAAGGGTCATGGTTAAACTGGTTTCCCTGCTCATATGGACTGACATGCATATTATGAAGATAGATTTCGCCATTTTCTATTTTAGCAAAGGCATCCTTCAAATTCACTCGGGCCGCACGGATTGACTTTATTTCCGTTCCTTTCAAAACGATACCCGCTTCAAACGTTTGTTCAATAAAGAAATCATGATAAGCTTTTTTATTTTGTGCTAGTTGTTTACCTGAGCCTTTTGGCATCTAACTCTCCCCTTTTTACATCCAATCACGGCGAGAGGATGTAATGATCATCCCCCCGCCCAATCTTTATCTCTTTTTTGGTTTTCTCTTGCGCTTGGCAGCTGGCGCATTTTCGAAGAATTTTTTCTTCTTTTTCGATTTTCTTCCAGAAGAAGGCGAATCTCCATTACGGCCGCCGCCTTTTCCTTCCTTACGCCCTCCATTGCCGCCTCGGCCGCGTTTGCGTTCGCCTGAATTGGCTTTGAATATTTTCTTCTCGCCAGATGGACGCGGACGGCTTACCTTCATGCCGATGATTTCAAAATCGATGGCGCGTTCCTCTTTATTGACGTTGGAAACACGTACGTCGATCTCATCGCCAATCCGGAACACATTACCGGTACGCTCCCCGATCATTGCAAGCTGACGCTCATCGAAGCGGTAATAATCATCCGTCATGAAGCTGACATGGACAAGTCCTTCAATGGTGTTCGGCAACTCGACGAACATCCCGAAATTCGTAACCGAACCAATGATCCCGGTATATTCTTCGCCGATCTTATCCAGCATATATTCCGCTTTCTTCAGATCATCCGTTTCCCGTTCAGCATCTACTGAGCGACGTTCACGTTTCGATGTGTGATCGGCAATCTCAGGTAAATTGGCATTCCATTTCTCCTTCGTGGCTTCATCCATTTTACCTTCCACCAAGTAGGTCCTGATCAACCTGTGCACGATCAAATCCGGGTAACGGCGAATCGGCGATGTGAAATGTGTATAAAACTCAGCAGATAAACCAAAGTGACCTAAGCTCTCCGGATCATATTTCGCCTGTTGCATGGAACGAAGCATGACGGTGGAAATGACCGTTTCTTCCGGTTTACCGGCAACTGCCTCAATGATTTCCTGTAACGCCTTAGGATGGACGTCATTGGCCGATCCCCGTACAATATATCCGAAATTCGTAATGAATTCGAAGAAACGCTGCAGTTTTTCCGGCTTTGGATCTTCATGAATACGGTAGATGAACGGAACGTCAAGACGGTGGAAATGCTCTGCAACGGTTTCATTTGCCGCAAGCATGAACTCTTCAATCAGCTTTTCCGCAACTGACCTTTCACGTAAAACTACATCAGTCGGATGGCCATCTTCATCAACGATGACTCTCGCTTCATTGAAATCAAAGTCGATCGCACCGCGGTTCATCCGGTTTTTACGAAGGATGGCCGCTAACTTCTCCATGTCCTGGAACATTGGCACCAATGCTTCATAGCGTTCGAGCTGTTCTTCATCTTTATCCACAAGGATTTTGTTCACATTGCCATATGTCATACGTTCCGTCGTCTTAATGACACTTTCAAAAATGTCATGATTGATGACTTTACCATCTGGCGTGATTTCCATTTCACAAGAGAGTGTAAAACGATCGACTTGTGGGTTCAAGGAACAAATGCCATTCGATAAACGATGCGGGATCATCGGAATGACCCTGTCCACCAAATAAACGCTCGTCCCTCTTTCCAAAGCTTCCTTATCAATTGGAGATCCTTCCTTTACATAATGGCTGACATCCGCAATGTGAACACCCAGCTTGTAATTGCCATTTTCAAGTTTAGAGACAGTGACGGCGTCATCCAGGTCCTTTGCATCCGCTCCATCAATCGTGACCAAAACATCATTGCGCAAATCCCTGCGGTTGCCTATTTCACTTTCTTGAATGGTATCCGAAACGGCATTGGCTTGCTCCATTACGTCTTCCGGGAACTCCATCGGCAAACCATATTTATGGATGACGGAAAGAATATCCACGCCAGGGTCATTTTTATGCCCCAGAATTTCAATGACTTCGCCTTCGGCACTTATGCGTCCTTCAGGGTAGGAAGTAAGCTTGACGACAACCTTATGCCCCTCTACCGCTCCATGTGAAGCGTGCTGCGGGATGAAGATATCGCTTGCGATCTTTTTATCATCAGGTATGACGAAACCAAAACTTTTACTTTCGGAGTATGTACCGACCACTTGTGTAATTCCGCGTTCAAGTATTCTGATGACCGTGCCTTCTTGCCTTGAGCCGGATGTTTCCGAAGATACTCGTACCATGACGACATCTCCATGCATCGCTGTGCCCGTTTCATTTGGCGGAATGAAAATATCATCCATTCCTGGGTTGTCCTCAGGTGTCACAAAGGCGAATCCCTTTGCATGCCCCGTTAATTTACCGCGGAACAAATTCATTTTTTGCGGCAGGCCGTAACGATTGCTTCTTGTTCTGACCACCAATCCCTTTTCTTCCATTTTCACTAAAGCCTTAACGAAGTTCTTGAAATCTGCCGAGTCTTCGATTTTCAAAGCCTCTTCCAGTTCTTGTACCGTTAACGGCTTATACGCTTCATCCGTCATGTATGTCAGAAGCTTATTAATATGTTCTTGAATGTTATCTTCCATGAAAACCCTCCTATTCAGGGTATAATAAATTTGTTATTCGGACCAATCCAGACTTTCTAAAAATTCCAATACATCTTCATGCAACTGGTCTTTTTCTTTATCAAGTGTTAAGACATGGCCGGATTCTTCATACCACTTGATTCGTTTGACCGGTGATTCAATGGAATCAATAATAATATCGGCACTTTTTGGATTGATAACATCATCATGCCGGCCCTGCACGACAAATGTCGGAGCGTAAATAAGGTCGACGTGCTCTCTTACATCCGTTATCAATTCCTGAAGGGCCTTCAATGTATTCATCGGTTTATCGGCAAGGAGGTCCATTTCAAGCTCTATTTGCTCTTGAGTTTTTCCTTCATACTTCTTAAATTCTCTGGCGTACTCCAATACTCCTTTAAACATCATTTCTTCACTTTTAATATGCATAGGCGCACACATCGATACGATACCCTTTATAGGTACAGTGTAACCTAATTTAAGAGAAAATACGCCTCCTAATGAGAGTCCGGCAACAGCAATTTCTTCATGGCCTTTGCTTTTCAGAAAATCATAGGCCATCATGACATCTTTCCACCAATCTTCCGGGCCCGTTTTCACCAGCTCCTCTGGCGGGACGCCATGCCCTTTATAGTGCGGGGCATGGCAGGTGTATCCCTGTTTCTCCAAGTAACGGCCCAGCATCCGTACATCCGCCGAATTCCCCGTAAATCCATGTAAAAGTAAGACCGCCCTTTTTCCGGCTTCAAAAGTAAAGGGCTGCTGCAGCTTGATTTTCATGACTTCAAACTCCTTTATCAGTAAATAGAATGAAAAATATCCCTATCCTATAATTAAGTACTAAAATCACTATATCTATTCATGCAACTATTGTGCAAAGAAAAAAGCCTAGCTAATTAGCTAGACTCATTTTTGATACATTACACATCAAAGAAAGCAACAAGTAAAGTTAAAGCAAAGAATAAAATCGCCAATACTATCGTTGCACGATGTAAAATCAGGTCCAAACCGCGTGCCTTTTGCTTTCCGAATAGCTGCTCGGCACCGCCGGCAATCGCACCAGATAAACCTGCACTCTTACCTGATTGAAGCAATACCGTCACAATGAGGGCGATACTGACAATCACTAAAAGCGTTATGAGAAATGCATGCATGCAATTACACCTCCTGAAGAACCAATAAACAATTACTTTAACTTTACCACACCCAATAAATATCCACAATCTTTGTTATACTATGATGGTAAGAATTCCTAAAACCCATAGTCATTTATTTCTTTTTGAAACAAAGTTTGAGATAATTTGTATAAATAGAGAAAGAGGTGTCAACATGTTTAAGTCCATACTTCGGATTCTTGATCTCCTGACCATCCTATTCTCGGCGGTTGCCGGCTATTCTTTATGGACAGGCGGAAGCAATCTTATCAGTGTCCTATTAATCATCCTATCACCGCTTTTATTGCTGCTGGCAAAGTATCACGGAAATCGATACTTATTATTTGCTGCATATATCACGACAACCGTTTATTTTACTGCTATTATTTATAATGGACTTTCCAATAGCGGTATCGACTTTTTCCAATCAAACTTCCATGTCCTCCTGATCGGGGCAGCAGCTGTCTTGCTGAGCATCATAGCAGCGGTCATCGGGTTTGGGACCAATACCCTTACGATCCTTTGGTTATCGCTGCACGGCCTTGTCACATTCGAGACAATCAGGATGTCATCTGGTTTCCTATCGCACTTTTGGTCTGATCCCGTCGTGCAAACCGCAGTCCGTAATGATTATCCTTTTTTGTTGATGGTGGTCTGGATTGGCTTATTTCTTGATAAATATCAAAGTGAATTAACAAGGGATTACTTATCACGATAATCTTTCAAAACTATTTTTATTGGAAATCTTATATTAAAAGCAAGGGGCCTTTCATATGTTAAAACCTATATTTGCAGCAACTGCTCTATCATCTTTCATTCTGATGGCTGGCTGTTCATTCGACCTGACCAGCGATGATAAAAAAGAGCCAAAAGAAGAACAACCGAGCTCCCAGGATAAGGAGTCAGAAACTGATAAGAATCATGATTCAAATGAATCGGCCCAACGTCAGGTGGAAGTTGATGAAACGGTTAAACCCGCACAGGCTGGCCTTCAGACATTAGCCAACCCGGAAAGCATACCTGTACTTGTCAATAAACAATACAGCCTGCCGGAAGATTACAAACCTGATGACCTTATCTACCCAAAAGTGGATTTCATCTTTCAAGATAAAATTGAAAAAAGAATGATGCGCGAAGAAGCGGGAAAGGCTCTTGAAAAAATGTTCCAGGCTGCCGAAAAAGAAAACATGCACTTTGCCGGTGTTTCCGCGTACCGTTCACATCAAACACAAATCACGGTCTTTAATAACTATGTGGCAAAGGACGGGGAAGAAAAAGCGAAAACCTACAGTGCAATGCCTGGGACAAGCGAGCATGAAACGGGTCTCGCGATTGATGTTACGACCCACGACGGTGCATGTGCTGCCCAAGACTGCTTCGGTGATACGAATGAAGCGACCTGGCTTGCCGAGCATGCCCATGAATATGGATTTATCATCCGCTATCCGGAAGGCAAGGAAAACATCACAGGGTATAAATACGAACCATGGCACATCCGCTATGTAGGTGTCGATGCCGCAACTGAAATTTTCCAAACGAAGAGCACATTGGAAGAATACTATAATGCCGTACCAGTGGAAGCTGTATCGAATAAATAAAAAAAAGGTGCCCGGATGCGGCACCTTTTTTTATTAATCAAACGTTTGATTAACTCCTTTTATCAGCCCTGAACCAAGCTGGAATCAGTGACTGGACGGCTAACGCTATAGGCAAAAAAACCTCCCATTCAATGTGCATTCTCACATTGAATGGGAGGTTAAAAGAAATCATTATAATGAATCCATCCGCTTCTTGCCAGAAGCGGAATCCCAAAATAATTACTTCTTCAAGTTATAGAAAGATTTCAAGCCGCCATATACAGCCAAGTCACCAAGCTGGTCTTCGATGCGAAGTAGTTGGTTGTATTTAGCGATACGGTCTGTACGGGACATGGAACCCGTTTTGATTTGGCCCGCGTTTGTTGCAACGGCGATGTCAGCGATCGTTGCATCTTCCGTTTCACCGGAACGGTGGGAAACGACTGCAGTGTAGCCTGCGCGTTTAGCCATTTCGATTGCATCAAACGTTTCAGTAAGTGTACCAATTTGATTCACTTTGATCAGGATGGAGTTACCAATGCCCTTTTCAATGCCTTCAGCCAATTTTTTCGTGTTCGTTACGAAAAGATCGTCACCCACCAATTGAACTTTAGAACCGATGCGCTCCGTTAAAAGCTTATGGCCATCCCAGTCATTTTCATCCAAGCCGTCTTCGATGGAAAGAATAGGGAACTCATTCACTAGCTCTTCATAGAAAGCAACCATTTCTTCGGATGTAACGCCATTGCGGCCTTCTCCTGCAAGATCATATTTGCCTGTTTCTTTGTTATAGAATTCAGATGAAGCTACGTCCATGCCAAGGTAGATATCTTCGCCTGCTTTGTAGCCAGCTTTTTCGATCGCTTCGATGATGACTTGCAACGCTTCACGGTTTGAACCAAGGTTTGGCGCAAAGCCGCCCTCATCGCCGACTGCCGTATTCAAGCCTTTGGCAGAAAGGACAGATTTCAACGCATGGAATACTTCAGCACCCATACGAACTGCTTCTTTGAAGCTAGGAGCGCCTACAGGAAGGATCATGAATTCCTGGAAGTCTACATTGTTATCGGCATGTGATCCTCCGTTAATGATGTTCATCATTGGAGTTGGAAGTTGTTTCGCATTGAACCCACCAAGGTAACGGTACAATGGTAAACCTGAAAATTCCGCAGCGGCATGGGCAGCAGCCATTGACACGCCAAGGATTGCATTAGCTCCCAGGTTTCCTTTGTTTTCAGTGCCATCCAATTCAATCATAGTAAGGTCAAGGCCTGCTTGGTTCGTTACATCCAAACCGATGACAGCTTCAGCAATGATATCATTTACATTATCGACTGCTTTTTGTACCCCTTTACCCAGGTAACGAGATTTATCTCCGTCACGAAGCTCAACCGCTTCATGTTCCCCTGTTGAAGCACCTGATGGTACGATCGCACGTCCGAAGTATCCGGACTCTGTTTGGATTTCTACTTCTATTGTTGGATTACCACGGGAATCTAGCACTTCGCGTGCATATACATGTTCAATGTACGGCATTATAAATCTCTCCTTTTCCTATTCACAATTTTATTTAGATAATAGGGATTTCCCTGTCATTTCAACAGGTTTTTCGACTCCAAGCAAATCAAGCATCGTTGGAGCTAAATCGCCTAAGATACCACCTGTTCTTAATGTTACCTGATTTTTTGTGATAATGACAGGCACGGGATTCGTAGTATGGGCTGTCATGGGGTCGCCTTCAAGCGTTACGACTTCATCAGCGTTCCCATGGTCAGCTGTAATGATTGCTGTACCGCCTTTTGAGACGATTAAATCGACAATCCTGCCTAGACATTCATCCACTGTTTCAATCGCTTTAATGGTAGGCTCAAGCATCCCTGAATGACCAACCATGTCCGGGTTGGCAAAATTCAAGAGAATGGCATCAAAACGGTCAGCCTCAATCTGTTCCACCAATGCATCCGTCACTTCATAAGCACTCATTTCCGGTTTTAAATCATATGTAGCGACTTTCGGAGAATTAATTAAAATCCTCTCTTCACCAGGAAACTTCTCTTCACGTCCGCCGCTCATGAAAAACGTCACATGCGGATATTTTTCAGTTTCAGCGATACGAAGCTGGGTAAGCTGGTTTTGGGAAAGTACTTCCCCTAATGTATTATCAAGATTTGTCGGATTAAATGCAACATATCCGTCAACTGTTTCTGAAAAATGTGTCAAACAGACAAAATGGAGATGCTTCGGATGTCCAGGACCGCGGTCAAATGAGCGAAAATCCTCATTCGTGAACGTATTGGAAATCTGAATCGCCCGATCTGGACGGAAGTTATAAAAGATTACGGCATCATCATTTTTAATCGTTGCCACCGGTTTACCGTCTTCCGCCGTTATGACCGAAGGTATCACGAACTCGTCAAAAATGCCGTGTTCGTAGGAATCCTCGACACATTCCATCGCAGAAGAGTAAGCAGGGCCATCACCATACACCATCGAACGGTAGGATTTTTCCACACGTTCCCAGCGCTTATCACGGTCCATCGAATAATATCTTCCGGATATGGTCGCAAACTGACCAACACCGATTTCCTTCATTTTCGCTTCCGCTTCCTTAATATAACCCTGCGCCGTTTTCGGTCCCACATCACGGCCATCTAAAAATGCATGTACATATACATTTTTAACTCCTTCTTTTGCGGCCAATTTCAGGAGGGCATACATATGATCAATATGACTGTGCACGCCGCCATCTGAAAGAAGACCGAAAAGATGAAGGTCCGTGCCTTTTTCCTTAGTATGGCTCATGGCATCGACCAAAGTTGGATTTTGTGCAAACTCGCCTTCACGGATAGCCAGATTCACACGGGTCAGACTTTGATAAACGATCCGTCCTGCCCCGATATTCAAATGCCCCACTTCCGAGTTCCCCATTTGACCGGCAGGCAAGCCGACCGCTTCCCCGCTTGCCGTTAAATGGGAATGCGGATACTGTTCCCAATAACGGTCAAAGTTCGGTTTTTTCGCATGATAAACAGCATTTCCCTTTTCTTCGTTACGGCAGCCAAAACCGTCTAAGATAATAAGTGCCACAGGCGACTTACTCATAGTGACCAGCCTCCAGCAATTGTAAAAATGAATCGGATTTCAAACTTGCACCGCCAACCAATGCACCGTCTATATCAGGTTGTGCCATGTACTCTTTAATATTCTCAGGTTTTACACTCCCACCGTACTGAATGCGGATGGCTGCAGCTGCTTCATTTGAAAATTTGTCGGCAACAACTGAACGGATATGTGCACAAACTTCATTTGCATCTTGAGCAGATGACGATTTTCCTGTTCCAATCGCCCAAATCGGCTCATAAGCAATAACAGCTTGTTTCAATTGATCGTCGGATAATCCTGCCAAGCCTTTTTCAATCTGGCTGCCTACGAAATCATTCGTTTCGCCAGCTTCCCTTTGCTCAAGTGTTTCACCGCAGCATACGATCGGTGTCAACTTGTGGGCAAAAGCGGCATGAGCTTTTTTATTAACGGCTTCATCCGTTTCGTTGAACATTTCCCGGCGCTCGGAATGACCAAGTATGACGTAGGATACACCAAGATCAGCCAATGCGATTGGGCTGATTTCTCCTGTGAAAGCACCGCTTTCTTCAAAGTGCATGTTCTGCGCCCCAATTTTCACATCGGTTCCTTTTGCTGCTTGAACCAGCTGATCCAAAAATAAAGCTGGAGCACATACAACCGTATCGATTACATCTTGCTTCGGAATCAAATTGCTCACTTCTTCTAAAAAGGCAGTCGCTTCAGATAGTGTTTTATTCATTTTCCAGTTTCCTGCAATAATCGGTTTACGCATTTGGTTCCTCATCCCTTCTAAAGTTGAAATATGTAACGGATTGATCTTATTTATCGTTCAAGGCCACAACGCCAGGCAACTCTTTGCCTTCCATGAACTCAAGAGATGCACCGCCGCCAGTTGAAATATGGGACATCTTTTCTGCCAAGCCAAACTTTTCTGCAGCTGCGGCTGAATCCCCTCCGCCTACAATGCTGTACGTATCTTTCGCTTCCGCCAATGCTTCAGCAACCGTTCTCGTTCCATTCGCAAATTTATCGAACTCGAATACACCCATTGGTCCATTCCAAATGACAAGCTTAGAACTTTTGATCACATCCGCAAATAAATCACTTGTTTTTGGACCGATATCAAGAGCCATTTTATCATTTGGAATAGCATCGATATCGACATTCTCTGCCTCTGCATCAGGTGAAAATTCAGCCGTTACGACTGCATCGATAGGCAAGTGAAGTTTTACGCCTTTTTCTTTTGCACTTTCGATGAAAGATTTGGCCAATTCTATTTTGTCTTCTTCCAATAAAGAATTACCAATTTCATGGCCTTGCGCTTTAATGAATGTATAACCCAGACCACCACCAATGATCAAGTGATCGACTTTTTCCAAAAGGTTTTCGATAACGCCTATCTTATCCTTTACTTTTGCTCCGCCAATTATAGCTGTAAAAGGACGTTCCGGGTTCGATAGGGCTTTTCCTAGTACAGAAAGCTCTTTTTCCATCAGCAATCCGGCAACAGCTGGAAGATGGTGCGCTATCCCTTCAGTTGAAGCATGTGCACGATGCGCAGCTCCGAATGCATCGTTAACATAAACATCAGCCAGTGCAGCAAATGACTTCGCCAATTCTTGATCGTTCTTCTCTTCTCCTGGATAGAAACGAACGTTTTCCAACAACAGGATCTCGCCATTTTGCATGTTAGCGATGATTGATTGCACGTTCTCTCCATATGCTTCTTCTGCCTTTTGCACGTCTTTGCCACTAAGTTCGCTTAGTCTTTTTGCAACAGGTGCCAGACGCAATTCTTCAACGACTTGTCCTTTAGGACGGCCAAGATGGCTGGCTAGGATGACTTTAGCCCCCTGTTCCGTCAGATAGGAAATCGTCGGCAGTGCTGCTTTGATTCTAGTATCGTCCGAAATCTCCCCGTCCTGCATCGGCACATTGAAATCAACACGGCAAAAGACGCGTTTCCCCTTTAATTCAATATCTTTAATCGACTTTTTATTCATAATCCAAGAACCTCCTTAGATATTGTTATCATATTTTTGATTCTTTTAGTCAAAAAGGGAGAGGGTAAATTTCCCAACTCCCCTTTTCTCTTTTTCATTATAGTCGGTTTCCAGGAAATTATCCAAAAACAAGAAATGTAAACGCTTGACTGATTAATGACTTACTAATAATATCATCTTCTGCCAAGTTTTTTTAGAGGTGTGATAAAAAAAACCTCACCTTGGTGAGGTTTTTTTATTATTCTAATTACAATCCTTTTTTAGCCAAATAGTCGATCAAATCAACAACACGGCTAGAATATCCTGTTTCATTATCATACCAAGATAATACTTTAACCATGTTTCCTTCCATTACCATTGTGGAAAGGGCATCAATTGTAGATGATGATGGGTTACCGTTATAGTCAGTTGATACTAGCGGAAGTTCGCTGTACTCAAGGATTCCTTTTAATTCGCCTTCAGAAGCCTTTTTGAATGCTGCATTAACTTCTTCAACTGTTGTGTCTTTTTCAAGCTCTGCAACAAGGTCGACAACAGACACGTTTGGAGTAGGTACGCGCATTGCCATACCATTCAACTTCCCTTTAAGTTCAGGAAGGACAAGTGCAACAGCTTTTGCTGCCCCAGTTGTTGTAGGAATGATATTCTCGGCAGCTGCACGTGCACGGCGGTAATCTTTATGAGGCAAATCAAGGATTTGCTGATCATTTGTATATGAGTGAACTGTAGTCATCATACCGCGTTTGATTCCGAATTGTTCATGAAGCACTTTAGCAAATGGAGCCAAGCAGTTCGTTGTACAAGAAGCATTAGAGATTACATGGTGGTTTGCTGCATCATATTTGTCTTCATTTACACCCATGACAATCGTGATATCTTCATCAGATGCAGGAGCAGAGATGATTACTTTTTTCGCGCCCGCTTCTAAATGCTTAGCTGCATCTGCCCGTTTTGTGAAACGTCCCGTAGATTCTACAACTACTTCTACTCCTAGTTCACCCCATGCTAATTGTGCAGGATCACGTTCAGCCAATACTTTTACTTTGTGACCATCAACCACAAGGTAATCCCCATCAACTGTTACTTTTTCATTAAGAGATCCATGAATTGTATCGTATTGAAGAAGGTGCGCTAACATATTAGCATCCGTTAAGTCGTTAATAGCAACAATTTCTACCCCAGGATTACTCAATGCTGCACGAAATACATTACGTCCAATACGTCCAAAACCATTAATACCAACTTTTACTGCCATGAAAAATTCCTCCTTTTAAGTTCGCAAATATATTAAGGGGTGTAATTCCCCTGAATTAACTCTTGTGCCGCCGCTTCATCCGTGATCAAAACGGTTGATGAAGGTGCGCCTTTCATGTAGGAGCGGATAGCCTTTGCTTTAGTTTTACCACCTGCCACAGTTATCACTCGCTTTTCAGGGCTAAGATCATCTAACTGAATGCCGACTGTCAAAACTTTATGAACAACTTTGCCGTTTTCATCGTAGTAATAACCGAATGCCTCTCCTACAGCATTTCCATCTAACAGCTTCTTTAACATTTCTGGCGAAGAATTTCTTCTCTCTGCCATCGCCATGGCATCACCGATTCCATGAATGATCATATCGGCAGATTTAATTTGCGAAATCACTTCTTTAATTGCAGGTTCCTTCTGAAACGAAGCATAAACCTCACCGCTTAATTGATCGGGTACATATAACACTCTGTATGAAGCCTGTGCCTTCTGTGCCATTTTTTCGACAATCGTATTGGCCTGATTCTGCACTGCTTCACCGATTCCCCCGCGGGCAGGGACAAATATCAATTTCTTCGACGCATCATCAGGCGACAACGAATTGGCCACTTCGGCCATTGTCGATCCGCCAGTGACCGCAATGATATTCTTTGAGTTCCATTCCCGTTTCATACGGTTTGCACAAGCTTTACCCAATTCTTTTTTCACCCATGGGGTCTCATCACAATTTCCTGAGACGATAATGACCTCATCCACTTGTAACAAATCCTGCAATTGCCGTTCCATTATGTCTATACCCATTACTTCACGCATTATTCCTTCTAACTTATCCAGGATTTCAATCCCTTCATCAGTCAGCGTCATGCCAGAGCTGAATATGTTAACTAGGTTCTGACTTTTCAGAAAATCAACCTCGCCTCTAAGCGTCCGTTCTGTCAAATTAAGGCTCACGGACAGACTGCGCCTTCCAACCGGCTGCATCATTTTGATATAACGCAGGATATCATATCTTTTTTGCATAACCAGAAGGAAATCTGGTAATAATTTTCTTTGTACCTCGAGTAATGTACGCATATTTAAAACTCCTAAAAAGTTAAGTTGGACACTTATTGTCCCGCGTAGTCATTTTTTGTCCCACTTAAAACAAAAAAATATTCCTGCTACATATTTTATTCTAGCAGGAACGGAATGTTTCTTCAAATGATTTGAAAAATTATTTTTCCCAAAGCCTATTTAGAGCTGATTTATCAACATTTCCAAATTGAACGATATCATCTTTCCATTTTACGACAGGAATCATCAGCCCGAATTTCTCTAGCAAATCATCATCGGTATGGATATCTATTTCCTTATAGCCTATGCCCGACTCCGCCTTCACTTCATTAAGTACCTGCTTGGCTTTATCACATAACGGGCATTTATCCCTACTATATAAGACAAACGCATTTGATTCCAAACCACTCATCCTTTTCAATCATATCTTTTTCGTTTAGATGAAGAAGGGATCCCTAATTGTTCCCGGTATTTGGCAACGGTTCGGCGTGCCAGGATAATTCCATGCTCTTCTTTCAACCGTTCTGCCAGATCTTGATCCGAAAGCGGCTTTTGTTTATTTTCCCCATTGATGGCTGCCTGCAGGCTCTTTTTTGCTTGCATGCCCGACATATCCTCATCAAGGCCGACTGATTGTAAAGAAGTGGTGAAAAATATCCGCATCTCTATCGTGCCAAATGGTGTCTGAACGTATTTCCCTTTAACCGCCCGGCTTACTGTGGACTCATGTATACCAAGTTCGTCAGCTATTTCTTTCATCGTCATCGGCTTCAAATAGTTCAGGCCATGATGAAAGCACGCCGGCTGTTTTTCGACGATGCACTGAATGACCTTCAATATAGTTTCCTTTCTTTGTTGGATTCCTCTGGAGATCCATTGGTATTCCTGCCACTTATCCTGGATAAACCGTTGGACTCCCTGATCCTTATGGCTCTTCATTCGGTTTAAATACCCTTTATCCACATTAAGATTGGGTGTGTTACCATCATAATTCCCGACAAGCAGCATGCCATCCCGAACTTCCACGACAACATCCGGCACTATATAAGAAGGCTTTTCCTGAAAAAAGAGTGAAGCCGGACGCGGGTTCAACGTCTGGACATAATCAAAGACTTCTTGAATCTCCTTCATTGTAACACCGATTTTCTTACTTAGGTCTTTCCAGCGCTTTTCAGCAAAATCGAGGAAATGATTTTCTATGATCGATTCCGCCAGCAGGTTCTCCCCTTCTGCTTTCACCTGAAGCAAAAGGCATTCTTGAAGGTTTCTCGCCCCAATGCCATGCGGCTCGAGTTCCTGTAAGAACGAGAGACTCTCTTCCAAAGCGGCCGGAGATATGCCTGGGACGCATATATCATCCAGCTGTGTCCTTAAGTAACCGTTTTCATCAAGGTTATGAATTAATAGCAGCATTGCCTTCTGCTGCTCACCTGAAAACTGCTGGTGATTCACCTGGGACATGATATGCTGTTCAAGCGATAAAGTATCTTCACTGATCTGTTCAATCCAATAATTGGCATCATACGTATTTTTAAGAGTCCGTTTACCCTTTTTCCGGTCAAAAGTTGGCTGAAATAAAGAAGCTGTTGGCTGATCTATTGACAGTAATGGATTCTCCACCATTTTATTTTCTAAAAAAGCCGATAGCTCCTGCGAGGAGTATTGCAGCAATGTAATAGCTTGCATAAGCTCCTGGGTCATTGCCATCTTTAATGTTTGCTGTTGAAAAAGTCCTGCTTTCATATTCATACTCATCGATTCATCCCTCCCCTACTCCATTTTACATTATCAGGAGAAAATTCTACACAAAAACCCATGAAAACGCTTACGATTTTTTTCTGAATAGTTTATTTGTTTTAAATACTATATGTTAGAAATGCAAATTTAACAACTACTTTTATTGAAAAATCACCATTTTTCAATAGTGTGGGCGAATATTTTCAAGACGGGAATGACATTACAGGATTCGATGGAATATTACGGAAAACGAGTGAATTCGCCAAAAATCTTAGGGGACACTTAAAAATGCCCAATAAAAAATCCCCCACTTTATTAAGCAGAAGATTGGTAATGCCCTCGGCAGGAATCGAACCTGCATTTCAAGCTTCGGAGGCTTGCGTTCTATCCGTTGCACTACGAGGGCGTAATAGAAAATATTTTTTTAACAGACTTCATTATATGATAGAATCCCCTTCTTTGCAAGGGTTATCAGGTTTAAAACTTCGGCTTTTGGGTATTATGGGTAATATGGAAATTCATCCCTGTGCGGCATAATAGATAAAGTAATCCATCGGGAAGGAGCCTTAGCCAGAAAATTGTCGAACAAATTATTCATTATAGGGTTTGTTTTGTTTGACCTAAATTGACCAAAAAGTGTATCATACATACATAAAGAATTTAAATGATTCTCTTAATCGAAGGAGGAAATGAACATGAATTTAATTCCTACAGTTATCGAACAAACAAGTCGTGGGGAGCGCGCCTACGATATTTACTCCCGTTTATTAAAAGACCGGATCATTATGCTAGGAAGTGCAATTGACGATAATGTTTCCAACTCTATTGTTGCTCAATTACTATTTTTAGAAGCAGAAAATCCTGAAAAAGATATCACTCTATACATCAACAGCCCTGGCGGGAGCATCACTTCCGGTATGGCCATTTACGATACTATGCAATATATCAAACCAAATGTATCCACAGTATGCATCGGTATGGCCGCTTCCATGGGCGCTTTCCTATTGGCTGCTGGCGAAAAAGGCAAACGTTATGCGTTGCCAAACAGTGAAGTCATGATTCACCAACCGCTTGGAGGAGCTCAAGGTCAAGCTACGGAAATTGAAATTGCGGCCCGCCGTATCCTTCACTTGAAAGATAAACTGAACCAAATCCTGGCAGAACGTACTGGTCAACCTATTGAAGTCCTTCAAAGAGATACGGAGCGTGATAACTTCATGACTTCCGAAAGAGCACTTGAATATGGCTTGATTGACAAAGTCATCACGCGCAGCATCCTTGATGACAAAAAAGACTCTAAATGATTATGCAACAAAAGGCTCCGGAGATCGCCTCAAGCGACTTCCGGAGCCTTTTTACATGATAAAAGAAAAGGATGCACTTTTAGGCATCCTTTTCTTTTAACCCTCTTGCTGAACGAACTCTTCCAATGCCTCTAACGCTTCTTTTTCATCGCGTCCTTCGACGATCAACTTCACGGACACGCCAGAACTGATGGCAAGGCTCATTAACCCCATTATACTTTTTGCATTCACTTTCTTTCCTTCTTTTTCAAGAAAAACATCTGAATGAAAGCGGTTAGCTTCTTGTACAAAAAGAGCCGCCGGCCGCGCTTGCAAACCCGTCTTCAATTTTACCTCAACTTGTTTTTCCACCATCTTGATCTCCCCTGTTAGCTTTATTTTTTCGCAGCAATAGCCTCTCCCCCACGGAGTCTGTCAGCTATTTCATCAATCTTTCGTAATCGGTGATTAATCCCGGACTTACTGATGGTTCCCCCGGATACCATTTCCCCAAGTTCCTTTAAGGTTATATCCTGAAACGCTACCCTAAGCTCCGCAATTTCCCGAAGCTTATCCGGTAATATGCTTAGCCCTACCGTATCCTCGATATAATGGATATTTTCGACCTGGCGCAATGAGGCCCCGATCGTTTTGTTCAAATTGGCTGTTTCACAATTCACAAGCCGATTCACTGAATTACGCATATCACGGACAATCCGTACATCCTCGAACCTTAATAAAGCTGAATGGGCGCCAACTATGCTTAAAAACTCGGCAATTTTTTCGGCTTCTTTCAAATAAATGATGTACCCTTTCTTGCGTTCAAGTGTCTTGGCCTTCAAGCCAAACTTATTCATTAGCTCACATAAGGCATCATTGTGCTCTTTATAAAGTGAGAAAATCTCGAGGTGATAGGAAGACGTTTCCGGATTATTTACCGAACCCCCCGCAAGAAATGCACCTCTCAGATAAGAACGCTTACAGCATTTCTTCCCAACAATTGTATCGGATATATCATGGAGAATTTCAAAGCCATCGCCTAAAATTTCCAAATCGGTTAAAACCCGTTGCCCTCCGGATGACATCCTTACAATATATACATTATTCTTTTTAAGCTTCATCTTTTTACGGACCAACAGCTCGACCTGGACCTCATAACTTTTTTTCAGCAGCGTATAAATCCTTCTGGCAATCGCAGCATTTTCAGTTTGAATATCCACAACAAGCTTCCGATTAGAAAATGAAAGGGATCCGTTCATCCGGATAAGCGCACACAATTCCGCCTTACCGCAGCAATCCTTTCCCTCTAATGTAGTAAGCTCTTTTTTCGTTTCTGAAGCAAAAGACATCCATTTCACCCCCAATCGAACGCAGGTAATCTATTTTTATCAATCAAAAAACCGGCCCCGCTTATATCTACGGTATTATGGGGCTTTTAGTTTCATTTATAAGCATGTTATAAAGCAAATCCGCCACTTTTTTCGTGTCATGGCGTATTACATTCCCCTCATAGCTGAAAATGCGTTCTTGTATGATTTCAAGACCCATCCGTTTTAAACTTTCCACATCATACATGACCGGTTTGGCATATTCAGCCTGATAGCGTTGCTGAATCTCGGTTGGTATTTCTTCATTGTTAACAAGTATCCTGTCAATATATGCATTCCCCATATGGTCATATATCGCTTTTATATGATCGCTCGCACTATAATCCAGCGTCTCGCCGGCTTGTGTCATCAAATTGCAAATGTACACCTTTTTAGCCTTGGAACGGGCAACCTCTTCTCCTAGGCCAGGGACAAGTAAGTTAGGCAGAATGCTAGTATATAGACTTCCTGGACCTATGACAATAAGATCTGCCTGCTTGATTTCCTGGAGAGTTTCACTGAGCGGCTTTATATGATGAGGAGACAGAAAAACTTTTTTTATTTTCTTTCCTGAGAAGGGGATCTTGGATTCTCCTGTAACAATCGTTCCGTCATCCATCTCCGCATGGAGAACCACACTTTGGTTGGCAGCCGGAAGCACTTTACCTCGGACATTAAGGAATTTGCTCATTTCCTGGATCGCATGGACGAAATCGCCTGTCAACGAAGCCATTGCCGCCAGTATCAAATTCCCCAGCGAATGCCCGGACAACTCATTTTTACTCTGAAAGCGATGTTGAAACATTTGTTCAACAAGGGGCTCTACATCCGATAATGCAGCCAGCACGTTACGAATATCACCCGGAGCGGGGATATCCATATCCTCGCGAAGGCGGCCTGAACTGCCACCATCATCAGCTACCGTAACGATTGCCGTAATATCCACTGGATGCTTCTTTAACCCTCTCAGCAAAACGGGCAGGCCGGTTCCCCCTCCAATGATCACAACCTTAGGTTGTTTCTTATTATTTAACATCTGCTTTCCCCTTACTTTTCTCGATATCGCGATGTGATACTTGAACCCTGTAATCTTTTTTGAAGTGGTTTGAAATATACTCCGTCAACGCTACCGAACGGTGCTGACCGCCTGTACAACCAATCGCAACAACAAGCTGTGCCTTCCCTTCACGTTTATAATATGGAAGCATGAATGCAAGCAGATCGGTCACTTTTTCCAAGAACTTTTGCGTCTCGCTCCATTTTAAAACGTAACTCGACACTTCCTGTTCCAAGCCAGTCCTTGGTCTCATATGGTCAATATAATATGGATTGGGCAGGAAACGCACATCAAACACTAGGTCGGCATCTATGGGCAGGCCATGCTTGAACCCGAACGACATGACATTGACTGTAAAGCCGACACTTTTATCGGCAGAAAATTCCGAAGCGATTTTCTCCCTCAATTCGCGCGGTTTCAGTTGGGAAGTATTAAAGATCAATTGAGCCCTTCCCTTCAATTCGTCCAAAAGTTCCCGTTCCATTTTAATGCCTTCCAATGGCCGTCCTAATGGAGCAAGTGGGTGGGTCCTTCTCGTTTCCTTATATCTGCGTACCAGGGAATCATCATCAGCTTCAAGAAAAAGGATTCTTGGTGATACTGCAGCAGTATCCGTTAAATTATCCAGTGCAAGAAATAAGGAATCAAAAAACTCCCTCCCCCTTAAATCCATGACAAGGGCCACTTTATTCATCTTATTCCCGGAGTCCTTCATTAACTCCAAAAACTTTGGCAATAACGTGGGCGGCAAATTATCGACGCAAAAAAAGCCGAGGTCTTCAAAACTTTGAACCGCCACTGTCTTACCCGCTCCGGACATTCCGGTAATGATGACCAATTGCGTTTCACTCATCTGCCCTGTACTCATAGTTTCTCCGCCCCCATGTATATCTTTTTTTATATTTAAAAATTAACCTGGATCCAATCGGTAAGAAAGCAGCTTAAATTCAGGCGTATAGGTAAATGTTCCATAGATGATCCCACTTCCATGAACCATATAGTCAAGGATGTGAAAATCACCTTCGGCCATCATCAGCTTTTTAACATCTTCAACCGGATGCCAGCTAAGCTCCCCTTCTTCACAAACATCCACATTTACACCATCGGAATCCGTTGCAAAGAAAGTGAACATCATCCATTCTGACAAAACTTTATCTCCGTCCTTCATAATGAAGGTGAAAATACCTTTGATGGAAGGGTTTTTTAAATAAACACCCGTTTCTTCGCGATATTCCCTAATGCAAGCATCGCGTACAGATTCCCCAGGTTCCATCTTGCCGCCTGGAGCTACCCACCATCCGCGTCTAGGCTTTTTCAATAAGAGGATTTGATTATCTTTTATCAATACACAGTTTGTGACACGTTGCACGTTCTTCACCTCAATTGGCTCTGCTCGACTATAGAAACTTTCCCCCCCATGTTGGAGAGATTCAGTTTATATCCTTAAACCGCCGCTAGATATCCATTTGGCGATTTACAAATGCTAATAGTTCAAACAAGTTGTATTTTTTCATCTTCTTACCATTATGAAAGATTATGTTTAGTATATCTTATCATTATACTATTTTTGAAATGAGCTAACAATAAAGTAAACTTCCTGCATTGGGGGAATATTCATTCGCAAAGAATCACATAGGTAAGCCTTTATCCTGCTTAACTCCTATTCTTCTCCACTTTCGCTGCCTAAATGCAAAGGGCTAGCTTATTTCACATTAAATACCACCTAAAAATTGGAACCAAGGATATAGTCTCAAAGCAGGAAAACAAAAAAAAGACACAGAAACTCAATCTGTGTCCTTAAACGTTTATAATTAAAGGGGGTCAACTTCTACCCATACTATACCCAATAATTATTTCATGCGTGTTACAACGTCGTTAAAACGGAATTACGATTATATATTCTTGAAAATCAAGCCTTTGGCTGCAATTTTTCTTGAAGCTCCTCAACAAAATGCTGAGCGGATTGAGCCGCAATGCTTCCATCGCCTGTAGCTGTGACGATTTGGCGCAATGTTTTTTCACGAACGTCACCAGCAGCAAAAATACCAGGGACGCGTGTTTCCATCCGATCATTCGTTTCAATATAGCCTGTGGAGTTCAAGATGCCCAAGTCCTCAAATGGTTTAGTTAGCGGAAGCATTCCGATATAAATGAATACACCGTCTGCGTCCATCACTTTCTCTTCTCCGTTTTCAGTGGAAACTAGAGTGACACCGCCGACTTTGCCGCCTTTTTCATTGATTTCCTTCAAAGTATGATTCCAGATGAAGTCAATTTTTTCATTGGCAAATGCACGATCTTGAAGAATCTTTTGAGCACGAAGTTCGTCACGTCTGTGTACGATCGTCACTTTTGAGGCGAAACGGGTTAAGTACACACCCTCTTCAACAGCAGAGTCTCCACCGCCGATAACGAACAGTTCTTTTTGCTTGAAGAAAGCACCATCACAAACTGCACAATACGATACACCGCGGCCGCCCAATTCTTTTTCGCCTGGAACGCCGATTTTCTTGTATTCGGCACCAGATGAAATGATGATTGAACGTGCTTTGAATTCCTTGGAACCGGATTTGATCGTTTTATACTCTTCACCGTCAATGATTTCCTTAACATCCCCATAGGCATACTCCGCACCGAATTTCTTTGCATGGTCAAACATTTTCGTTGAAAGTTCAGGTCCGAGTATCGTGTCGAATCCAGGATAATTTTCCACTTCTTCAGTATTTGCCATTTGCCCGCCCGGTACTCCGCGTTCCAACATCAATGTTGAGAGGTTCGCACGTGATGTATAGACAGCAGCCGTCATCCCTGCAGGACCAGCTCCAATAATAACAACGTCATAAATTTTTTCAGACATGTCTTCACTCCTCCATATTCCATTACAAATGGAACCTTCACTACGAGTTAGTGTTCCCTACCTATTATCCTATATAACAAATAATTTTTCGTCCAAATATTTGCTCATCCCAGTAAGTTTTCCACCAACTTCACGTACTTCGATAAGGTGGACACCGATATGAAATGTTTGTCTGCTATTGCCTGTTTGCTCACCTTCTCATTTTTAAGCTGATTCCACACGTACTCCACAGCAGATGCCCAGCCTGCGGGATTATTTAACTTCTGCTCGGATTTCACCGCTTCGATGAAGACGGAAAACCACATTAAATAGAGCCCGGCTTCATTTAATTGTATCGGTTGGAAATGCCGATATAATAACTCGGCTGTACGATCGGCAAAATCAATCGGTGTTAATTGGCGATCTTTAGCAGGAACTTGAACAAGTTCGGCATAATCACGTTCCAAATCAGTGAAATTCTGATTTAGGTTAAGGACCTGGTTTTTCAATAGCTTCTGTTTATGAACCGAATGTTTCAGAAGGAAAATGGCAAACAGCCTTTCCTCGATGAATTCACTTTCCAGCCTTTTTGTAATAGAAGGAAAGTGATGTTCAAAACCATCTGAAGTTGCATTCATATCTCCCCAAGGCTCCATGCCTTCCTTTTCCGGGTTCATTTCCACGACCTTTTTCCATGCCTTTTTGGCAGACTGTTCATGACCTAAGTGGTAAGCGGAAATGGTAAGCCAATAGTAAAAGGTTCCATCTCCCTCAAATCCTTGCTTTTGGAGTCCTTTCAGCCATTTATATGCAGAAGCATAGTTTCCGATCAAAGCGAAGGTCGCTCCAAGCTTGAAACGATGTTCGGATAGCATCGGCCGAATCTTATCCAGCATCTGTATGAGCTCTTCAACCTTTGCTTCATCCTGTTGATAATGATGAAAAACGACAAGGTTACAAAGCGCATGCAGGTTTCCCGGACTTTTTTCCAATACCTCATCAAGTGTTTCAAACGCTTCATTTACTTGACCAAGATAGAAATAGGCAAGTGCCAGGTTATTATAAGCGGACCAGTAATCCTTGTACTCTGCAATCGTTTCTTTCAGGACTTCGATTGCCTTCGGGAAATTGCCTGATTCCAGGTACTCACGGGCTTGTTCCTGTTTGGTAATGAGCCCATCATGCTTAAAGGGGTTTTCTTCTGATTCATCCGACTCAAAAGTTATCAGTTCAAGCAGATCCTCTGCGTCATCGCTGAACTCCCCGTCTTCTTCTTTATCAAGATAAGCACTGGCGTGACGATAAGCCTCCTTGAACATGCCTAAGTGGGCATAATTATTCGCCAGGAAGTAATGACATTCCGACATATAGGGATCCATCACATCCAAGATGTTCTCCAATAGGTTGTTTGAATAATTATATTCACCGATTTCCGAGCAGGTGATTGCCAATTGACAGGCTATCATCGGTTCAGCAGGTTCAAGTTCCAGCGCACGTTCCAGGTATTTTTTTGATTTAGGTAATTCTCGTCTATGATAAGCTTTTAAACCCTTGGTGAAATAATACTCACCTGTTGGGTGAAAAGTTAGAATTTGTGCCTGTTGGCCAAATTTAGAGTCTTTACTCATGTAATCCTCCATCTACAAGTTGATTAACCATAGTATTATAACATATTGGAGAAAATTTGCCGAACAATTCAAGAAAATGGAAAAAGTTAATTACCATGCTTTCTTTAAGAAAAAATCGGAATTATATCCCCAGCCAAATGGGGATTCTCTTTCATCATAATAATCCCGAACAAAGCAACACCTTCCAATCTCAGGTATGGTTTTCACTAAATTTTGTAGCAGAAGTTGATTGGAGAGGAAGGTGCGAGACTCCTGCGGGAAAGACGCGTCTAGGTGAGACCCCGCAGGCACAGGCCGAGGAGGCTTCCGGACCGCCCGCGGAAAGCGAGTTTCTTGAGTGGAAATCAACGTCCAAATGTACAAGCCATAAAAAAACTGAAGACAAACTTGATTTTCATCGAGTTTGTCTTCAGTCTGAGCCCTTCAATTGACGGAGGGCGATCACCATTCATTCGGTTTCTTTCGGTTCGTCCTTATCGGCATGTCTAGCCTTCAATACATCAAGCACTGCTTGGAAAGGCAACTCCTGCTCCCGAAGAAGAACGAATAAGTGATAGAGGAGATCCGCACTTTCCATCGAAAGTTCCTCTGCATCCCGGTTCTTAGCTGCAATGATCACTTCTGCCGCTTCTTCACCGACTTTTTTCAGGATCTTATCAACGCCCTTATCGAATAAGTAGGTAGTATATGAACCTTCAGGCATTTCCGATTTTCTTTTTTCAATCAATCTTTCCAATTCCGTCAAGAAAGTCACATTCGCCTTCACGTCTTGTCCAGCTTCACTGTTTTGGTAAACCGTTTCACTAAAACAGCTTGTTGCCCCTGTATGGCATGCAGGACCTGCAGGAACGACCCGAACGACCAATGCATCTTGATCGCAGTCATACTTCATCTCGATGATTTTCTGGGTATTGCCGCTGGTCGCCCCTTTATGCCATAATTCATTGCGCGAACGGCTGAAGAAGACCGTTTCACCATTTTCAATCGACAATTGCAGCGATTCTTGGTTCATGTAAGCAAGTGTCAGCACTTCGCCGGTTCCTGCATCTTGAATAATTGCCGGGACCAGGCCTTTTTCGTCGTATTTAATAGTTTCAAGATTCATCGTACAACCACTCCTTGTTGTTTGAGAAACGCTTTGACTTCTTTGACGGATGTTTCTTTATAATGAAAAATCGATGCGGCTAATGCTGCGTCGGCTTTACCTTCTTGGAAGGCTTCCTGGAAGTGCTCGGCGTTACCAGCCCCGCCTGAGGAGATGACCGGCACTGAAACGGCTTCAGATACCGCCTTTGTCAAAGCGATATTAAACCCTTTTTTCTCGCCGTCACAATCCATGCTTGTCAATAAAATTTCACCTGCACCGCGGATTACGGCCTCTTTTGCCCACTTGACCACTTCCCATTCAGTCGGTTTCCGACCGCCGTGGGTATATACGCGCCATGACCCAAGCTCTTCATCATATCGGGCGTCTATGGCGATAACGATACATTGGGAACCAAAATAATCAGCACCTTCATTTATTAAATCAGGGCGCAGGATGGCTGCTGTATTTAAGGATACCTTATCGGCACCTGCTCGTAAGATTTTCTTCATATCCGCCAATGAATTAATGCCGCCGCCCACCGTGAACGGAATTGCCAAGCTGCCCGCTACCGCTTGAACGACGTCGACGATCGTTTCCCTGCCTTCATGTGATGCGGAAATATCCAGGAAGACAAGCTCATCGGCACCTTCCTGGTCGTAAAAGGATGCAAGTTCGACCGGATCTCCAGCATCCCTAAGGGACACAAATTGTATACCTTTGACTACGCGCCCATCCTTTACATCGAGACATGGAATAATTCGTTTAGTGAGCATTTAACCACGCACCTTTTCTAGTGCTTCTTCTACAGTAAAGCGATTGGTATAAAGTGCCTTGCCAATGATTGCCCCTGCAATGCCTTGGGCTTCATACTCTCTGAGGGTGACAAGGTCTTCGAGTGAACTAATGCCTCCCGAAGCGATCACGTTTTTACCAGTTGCCTCCGCCATGGCCAATATGCCTTTCACATTCGGACCTGAAAGCATGCCGTCCGTCGCAATATCCGTCACGATAAAGGTCTCTGCACCAGCATCGGCCAGTAATTTGCCAAGATCTATCGCAAGGGTTCCAGAAGTTTGAAGCCAACCATGAGTGGCAACCTTGCCATCTTTCGCATCGATCCCGATTGCGATGTGGCCACCATATTTCCTAATCATATCTTTAGTGAAATCAGGGTCTGAAACGGCCGTGCTGCCTAAAATGACCCGTTCCACTCCATTATCCAGATAATGGGCTATATCCCGTTCCGTACGGATACCGCCGCCGATTTGAATGCGGGCCCCTAACTCACTTGCAGCCTTTATTACGTATGAATCATTGATGCGCACTCCCTCTTTGGCTCCGTCAAGGTCGACCATATGTATCCAATCGGCTCCTTGATCCGCAAAGCTTTTAGCCATATCGAAGGGGGAATCGCCATAAACGGTTTCCTGATTGTAATCTCCCTGGATTAAGCGGACGCACTTGCCTCCGCGCATATCAATCGCCGGGTAAATAGTAAAGTTGCTCATGCTTCTTCCTTCCCTTCTACTAGTGACAGATAGTTTTTCAAGAGTGACATGCCCATCTTCCCGCTTTTTTCCGGATGGAACTGCATGCCGAAAACATTCCCTTTACCGACGATCGCCGGCACTTCCACATCATACATCGCCGAAGCGGTAACGAATGATTCATCCGTATCGACGTAGTAAGAATGGACGAAATAAACATGTTCCTCTTCCAGTCCCTCATTCACTGGTGACGCCTGTTTAAATTCAAGACGATTCCAGCCCATGTGCGGCACTTTATAAACCTGGTCATCCTCATCCACACCTTTGAAACGAACGACTTTACCTGGGATGAGGGATAATCCTTTTGCAGGTCCATTTTCCTCACTTTCATCAAAGAGAAGCTGCATACCAAGGCAGATGCCTAAAAGATAACCTCCATCGGCTACATATTCCTTCAGGAATTCATCAAGCTTTTGTTTTTCCAAGAGACTCATGGCATCCCTGAAAGAGCCCACGCCGGGAAGAATGATCCCATTCGACTTTGAAAGTTCTTTTGGGTCATCGGAAATGAAAGAATCGGCACCAAGGCGCTCCAACCCTTTACTTACGGAAAATAAATTCCCCATGCCATAATCGACGATCCCGATCATTTACAACATTCCTTTCGTCGAAGGGATGCCCTTGACACGCGGATCGATGGTCGTAGCTTCATCCAACGCTCGTCCAAGCGCTTTGAATATCGCTTCGATCATATGGTGTGTGTTGTGTCCGTAATGAACGACTACATGCAGGTTCATCCTTGCTTCAAGAGCGAATTTCCAAAGAAACTCGTGCACAAGTTCAGTATCGAAAGTACCGACCTTTTGCGAAGGAAACTCAGCCCGGAACTCCAGATGCGGACGATTGCTTAAGTCGATGACAACCTGGGCGAGAGCTTCATCCATAGGTACGAAGGCATTTCCGTAACGCTTTATCCCGCGCTTGTCTCCAAGGGCCTCCAATAACGTCTGCCCTAAGCAAATGCCAATATCCTCAGTTGTATGATGATCATCCACGTCTGTATCTCCGTTTGCATCTACAGTCAAATCAAACTTCCCGTGTTTGGTGAACAAATCCAGCATATGCGTCATGAACGGAACGCCCGTCTTAATGGAGGAATTACCTTCCCCATCCACACCAAACTTCAAGCTTATTTCCGTTTCATTCGTCTTTCGCTCCACACTAGCAAAACGTTCCATTACAACTCCTCCTCAATTCCCAAGATGTAAAAGCAAGTCAATTGTCTTTATATCAGTAATTTCACTTATTTTAATAATTCAGGACTTTTTCCCGGATTCATTCACACCACGTGATTCAATGGCACGGGCGTGAGCCTCGAGTCCTTCCATCCGGGCAAATGCAGCGATTTTTTCTGCATTTTTGCGGAAGGCCGTTTCACTATACATGATGATGCTCGATTTCTTTTGAAAATCATCCACATTCAGCGGGCTGGAAAAACGGGCGGTTCCATTGGTAGGCAACACATGATTGGGGCCTGCAAAGTAATCCCCGACGGGCTCCGAACTAAAGCGGCCAATGAAGATTGCACCGGCATGGCGGATTTTAGCCATGATTTCAAGTGCATCTTTGGCCACAATTTCCAAATGTTCCGGTGCAAGTTCATTAATCGCTTCAACCGCTTCTGCCATATTCCCGCATACGACGATCCGTCCGTAATCCCTTATGGATGCTGCAGCAATATCATGGCGTGGAAGTAACACCACCTGCTTGGTCACTTCAGCTGCCACTTCTTCAGCAAGAGACGTTGACGTCGTCACCAAAACACTGCATGCTCGGGCATCATGCTCCGCCTGTGATAGCAAATCTGCCGCAACTTCTGCAGCAATGGCCGATTCGTCCGCCAATATCGCTATTTCACTTGGACCTGCTATCATATCAATGGCAACATCCCCGAATACTTCGCGCTTCGCTAACGCCACATAAATATTTCCCGGACCCACTATTTTATCCACTTTCTTAATTGTTTCCGTCCCATAAGCGAGAGCAGCTATGGCCTGGGCCCCGCCAACTTTATAGATTTCCTTGACCCCGGCAATTTTGGCAGCTGCCAAAACCGCTGGCGATAATTTCCCGTCTTTTCCTGGAGGGGAAACCATGACGATCCGTTCCACCCCCGCAGCCTTCGCAGGCAACACATTCATCAATACCGACGAAGGATATGCCGCTGTGCCTCCAGGTACATAAACACCTACAGCATCAAGCGGTGTCAATTTTTGTCCTAGCATCGTTCCTGTATCATCAGTCGTAAACCATGAATTCCGAATTTGTTTCTCGTGAAACATTCGAATGTTATTTGCAGCTTCTTGAATAATATCAAGCTGCTCAGCAGTCAAGGTCGCCGTCGCTTCTTCCAATTCCTGTTGCGATACAAGTAATTCCCCTGGACTGACACCATCGAAACGTTCGGTATAGGTATGTAAAGCGTCGTTTCCGCTTTTCCTGACATCATAAATAATATCCTGAACCGCTTTTCTTTGATCGGCAGTACCTGCCTCAACCGAGCGTTTCAGTGAAATCCCTTCAGCAAACCGTTCTATTTTCATACCTTCACCTCATTAGCGATTCTTTACTATTCAATAATTTCTGCTAGCCGTTCCACGATTTCGGTAATCCTTGCTTCTTTAATTCGATAGCTGACAGGATTTGCTACCAGCCTCGAAGTCACATTGGCAATTTTCGCATATTCCACAAGACCGTTTTCCTTCAATGTCCGTCCCGTTGAAACGATATCCACGATTCGTTCAGCTAAACCGATTAACGGTGCTAACTCAATAGACCCATTCAACTTTATAATCTCGACTTGCTCCCCCTGCTCGCGAAAATAACTGGAAGCAACGTTCGGGTATTTACTCGCTATTTTGGGGGCGATGTCACTTATTTTCGTACCAGGCAATCCAGCTACTGCCAAGTAGCAGGCACTGATTTTCAAATCAAGTAACTCATAGACATCACGTTCTTCTTCCAACATGACATCCTTCCCTGCAATTCCAATGTCAGCGACGCCGTGTTCCACATATGTTACGACGTCCATCGGTTTTGCTAAAATGAACCGCAGATTCTCCTCTTCCACTTCAAGGATCAATTTCCGGGAATCATCAAACTCGGGAGGGAGACGAAAACCGGCTCTTCTTAACAGCTCTGCCGCTTCTTCAAATATTCTCCCTTTCGGCATGGCAATCGTTAAAAAGCTATTATTCATCTTTTCCATTCCCCCCATTCCCTACGAATAAATGAACTTCAGAAAATGTCCGTGTAAAAGCATCGACATTTTGGACGACCGTAATATCTTGAATCGTTACCAATTTCCCTTCGAAGCGTTTTTTTCTTGCAAATTGTATTGCTTCCAATCTCCGTTCGGGACTGAATAAAATGCATTCTGGCGCGACAGGCTGGATCGGCTCCCCAAGAGCTTCTGCAAGGCGATCCACCCGGATTGCAAAACCTGTGGCCGAAGCATTCCAACCGAATTTCGCAAGCAGATTATCATACCGGCCGCCATTGCCGATCGGCGAACCCACTTGTCCGGCATACACTTCAAATAAAGTTCCCGTGTAATAACTCATATGACTGACCAATGTTAAGTCGAAGCTAACATATTGTTCAACTTCAAATTCTTTCAGCTGCGCAGACAATTCCTTCAGTTCAGCCAAGGAATCTTGCCCTTTATTATTTTCAACCAACCCTAGCGCCTTGATCAGGGTTCCTTCACTGCCCCTTAATGAGGTAAATTCGATAAGCCGTTGTTTATCAATGGATGAAAGCGGCAGTGATTTAACATGCTCGCGATAACCGACATAATTTTTTTCATACAAAAACTTCCTTAAGATAGAGGCTCTTTCCTCCGTACCTAGAATGCTTAAGAAAAACTCTTGCAAAAATCCGATATGTCCAATGGAAATCTTAAATTCCTGAAGCCCTGCAGCCTTTAAAGCATCCGCAAGCAGGGCAATCATTTCAGCATCGGCACTTATAGACTTATTTCCGATACATTCAATGCCAATCTGTTCGAATTCTGCCGGCCTGCCTCCTTCACGCTGCTGTGCGCGATATACATTCGCGGAATAGGCCAGCCGAAGCGGGATTTGCTGTTTTAACAGTTTGGATGCTGCCACCCGTGCAATGGGAGCTGTCATCTCGGGACGGAGTACGAGTGTATGCCCCTGGGAATCAAGAAGTTTAAACAACTGTTGATCCAAGATTGCCGAAGCATCGCCAATTGTTTCATAATATTCCAAAGCAGGCGTTTCAATAAATTGATAGCCCCACTTCTTGATTTCATCACTCATTTTATTTCTTGCCGACACTTTCGTTTCATACAGTACCGGCAATGTATCTCTCATGCCTAACGGTTTTTCAAACATAAATGGCTTTGTCACGACTGCACATCCTTTTGAAATTTTGATTACTATCTATATCCAATCGGTCCGCCTATAGGCAAAAACCGATGTGCCCATTCCTAATTTTGCTTATCCCTTTATCTTTCCAAGGTTTCACACTTAAATCCAAATTTCGGATAACATATAAAAATAGTATCAAATTAACTGACGTAATAATATAAATAATCACAATAATCTATTAATACACTTTAGTTCGCTAATATGGTAGCAGGTTGAAGTTATTAATAGTTTACCCCTGCCCCCACCTTACGTCAAGGAAAATATGCCTAATCTCATTACTTCAAATACCTTTGCAGTCTTGGTTATTCTTCATGATCGGTTTAGGTCCAAACGGAAGGAGTTGTACCTTTTCGCCCAAATATTTCTTCCTATTTTTAACCTTTCTCTGTTATTAATGTATACCTTTTGGTTTAGCTGTTTTATAATGTTTAGGAGTTTGGTAATATTAGAAATTTTTAGGGGGATTTGGTAATGAAGAAATATTTTTCGTTTATTGTGGCAGTTATCGTTCTTTTTTCACTGGGTTTAAGCGGAACGAAGAGTTTTGCGGCAACTAAGATCAACCAGGATGAACTTAATGCATACCTTACCGAAGTTAGAATGACGCAAGAAGAATTGGAAGAGTATTTATCCTATTACGACTTATCATTGAATGAACTGAAATCAGTAGAAGAGTTGCGTGATACATTAGGACCGACCGTCACTCCTAAGACCATACAGAATCTACTTAAAAAATATGAAATGACAGAAGCAGAACTTACGGAATTATTAATAGAATACGGCGAACTGGAAGAGGGGGATTCGATCATCGATACCTTCCATTTCATTTACGACATTGAGGATATCATCGATTTAGAAATGGATTACGATGAGGAAGAGATGGAATATGATGATGAAGAGATCATCGATTTAATGGATGGTCTCTTTACTGAGATCGGCCTTACAGACGAAGAGCTCGACAGATTCATGAACCACCTTTTGCCTATCGTCGAAGACCCTTCTTTTAAAGCTCGTTTAATGGCGATCTCCGATAGGATGGATCAACTCGAGTATTTTGAAACAATTGATGAATTATCTGCTGAACAAGTGGCAGAATTGCTTTCCATATATAATGATCTTCAAAGCTTGCTGCAAATTCAATCCAAATTCGCCTTAATTCAGGATGGTGTCACGAAAAACCTATCCCTTGAGGCTTTATTCCAACTTAGGGAATTGACGAATGCTAGTTTACTAGTTTCCATTTATGATTTAAACGGCAATTTTTTGTTCGATTTTACATTGACAGGTGAAATGATCGGTTCCGATTTAGTGAAAGAAACCGGTAATGACATTAAACAATCCACTGAGGTCATTTCTAAAGTGGTTGAGGTAAAAAAGGAAAAGAAAAAATCCACAAAACCCAATCATAAAACGGAAAAAGGCGGAGTGCTTCCTAAAACGGCTGGTAATTACTTATTCGGCGCTTTAATCGGTTTAGCGTTGATGGGTATAGCTTTCGGATTAATCAGAAAAGCGAGACTCACTAATTAAGATGAGCAACAATAGGCAATCCAGGCATAAGAAAAAAACGTTACTTATCACTGGTGTTTGCATTTTAACCTTAGGTTTTTATTTTACAACGACAAATGCCTATACGCTGATAAAAGGCTATGCCCTATATAAATGGAATAAATCTGATACAACGGAAGCGACGGCTAAGCTACCCGAACCGAAGTCGAAATCTGATATTCCCGATGGGCTTGAACTATATGAGCAACGACCGGAGACAGGTGATTTGATGGGTGAGCTTTATATTCCAAAAATCAAGGCAACACTTCCAATTTATCACGGAACGGACGAAGATGAACTCGAAAAGGGCGTCGGCCATTATGCGGCGTCCGTCCTCCCCGGCGAAAAGGATAATTCCGTTTTATCCGGACACCGGGATACAATTTTCAGGGATCTAGGTGATGTCGGCGAGGGTGACTTGCTGATTGCCAAGACAGAAGCCGGTACGTTTACATATAAAGTGAGGAAGGTTCGTATCGTCGATGCAGATGACCGTACCGTGATCGTTCCCAAGCCCAAGGCCACACTTACAGTAACAACCTGCTATCCTTTTTCATATATTGGTAGTGCACCGGAACGATACGTATTGGTTGCCGATTTATTGAAATCGGAGATAGGTAAATGAGATTCGGGGCTGAAGTTGTTCTGCCCCCTCTTCATAAATCTTTAATAGATGATAGGAGGACAGGCTCAACATGGATGAACAGGCACGGCAAAGGTTTTTTCAAATTTTAAAAGAAACGTATGAAGCAACGGTGAACCAGGAAAATGTATCAATCAACGAAGTGATAGAGCATCTAAAGAGTGAACTGACTCCGTTATACCCATAATGCCATTAAAAAGGACTTGCCACATATATGGGCAAGTCCTTTTTCTCATAAGGAAGTTTGTCGCTCTCTCTCAAGCATTTCCTCTTTGGTATATATGATTTTCATTGGATTTCCCCCGACGAAAGCTCCCTCCGGAACATCCTTATGTACAAGCGTCCCCGCAGAGACAATCGCCCCATTACCAATTGAAAGTCCTGGAAGAATGGTCGAATTGGCTCCAATCAATACTTCATCACCAATGACAACATCTCCTAAACGATATTCATGAATCAAATATTCATGAGCAAGAATCGTCGTATTATAGCCAATGACAGTATTCATCCCAACCGATATTTTTTCCGGAAACATCACATCCGGCATGACCATCAAGGCAAACGAAGTATGCTTTCCTACTTTCATATGTAAAAAAGTCCTGTATAGCCAATTCTTCATGCCCAGAAAAGGCGTATAACGCGCTAGCTGTATCACCACAAAATTCTTTACGACTTTCCAGAATGGAACGGTCTTATATACATGCCATAGTGAATTAGCCCCTTCAACTGGATAGCGGGACGTGCGTCTCATTTTCTAGCCTCCGTGAGTTTTTCAACCTCAACGATATTCAATAAATCCGCCATCTGCTCAAGCATATAATCTGGGTGATAACTTTCCAAGAATTCACGGCCTTTAATGGACCATGAGACCCCCGCCGTTTTTGTACCTGCATTTTTACCGCCCATAATGTCATGATAATTGTCGCCAATCATGATCGCTTCTTCAGGAACCGAACCTAGTTGATTTAAAGCTTTTACCAAAGGCTCTGGGTCGGGCTTTGCCTTTTCCACTTCATCCAGTGTGACCACCACTTCAAAGAATTGATCCAGTTTGCTTAAACGCAGGCCCTTTTCGACGACATCACGCTTCTTTGTCGTAACAACTGCCAATTTATAACCGCTCTGCTTCAACGTTTGAACGGTTTCGAACACCCCGTCAAATTGTGTGACAAGCAAATCATGGTTCCTCCAATTATGCTCCCGATAGTAAGCGATCATTTCATCCACTCGTTTTGGATCAATGGAAGAGAAAGTATCGACCAAAGTCGGCCCGATAAATGGAATGATATCTTCCCGATTGAACTTTCCAGGACAAAAGTGGTTTAAAGTTTCCGTAAAAGAGGCGATGATCAATTCATTTGTATTGATCAACGTCCCATCAAGATCGAATAATAATGTAGTTATCTTACTGTTCATATTACAGCTTCCTTTCTCTGTACCCTGTCAGTCCGATTCCATATAAACGCAACGGCCATCGTTAAAACAATGGCCGTGAGCAGCCGAATAAGCAACAACGGCAAGACCGGAATCCCCAGCGGAATAAAAATCAGTGTGTCTTCTACAACAGCATGGCAGGCAACTAAAAAGATGAACGCAATCGTCATATCCTTCTTCGAAACATTATCTTCTTTAGCAGCTTGAATCATTACGCCCGCCCCATATGCCAAACCGAGAGTCAGGCCTGTAACGAAAGGCATGGAAGCATTCGGCTTCATCCCCAGGACCTTCATGAAGGGAGCAAGGGCTTTCGAGAAGGCTTCCAGCCATTTTAAATCTTTCATGATTTGAACCGCCACCATGAGCGGAATAACAATGACCGCCAGCTGACCGATGCCTGAAAGGGCCTGGAAAACCCCATGTAAGAGGATTGCACCTGCTCCGTTAATCTCTGCAGCCTCCCCGATAGCCACTCCTTGGGCCATTTCAGATCCGCCCTGCCAGACAAGATTGATGACGATCGCTGATAATAGGGCAAGCCCGATCCGTACTGTTAAGATGATCCACAGCTTGACACCGGTTTTCATCGCCACACCTGACTCGATCAATAAATTATGTGAAAAAGATAGCATCATAGCAATAATAAAAACTTCTTTCACAGTCAGATCAAGTGTTAATATGCCAGCGATCGCCGCGTATAAATTCAGGAAATTCCCTAACACAAGCGGAATTGCCGCGTCCCCTGGAAGACCGATGAGATTCATCAAAGGCGCTATCAAGTTAATGATGAATGGCAATACAGGCGTATATTGAAGCACAGTGACGATCAAAGTGACTGGAAATATCACTTTCCCCAAAGACCAAGTTGTATTCAAGCCTGAAAGAAGTCCCTTTTTAACCGAATTTACTATCACTATGCCCTCTCCCTTTACACATATTCCCTATGCATCTAAATATCTTTTGTTTGCATGCCCGCTGACCCTTCTATAGACCACTAAAGCAATGGCTACAACCACCAACACAATCGAGATCACTTGTGCGATACGCAGTGACTCCGTCAGCATCAAACTATCCGTCCGCAATCCTTCAATGTAAAAACGGCCGATGGAATACCATAATACATATGTTAAAAAGAGTTCTCCCCTGCGCAAGTTCACTTTCCGTAAACTTAAGAGGATAATGACACCGGCGATATTCCAAATCGATTCATACAAAAAGGTCGGATGATAGTACGTCCCGTTTATGTACATTTGATTTATGATGAATTCAGGCAAATGCATATTTTCCAGGAATGACCTGGTTATTTCTCCCCCATGCGCTTCCTGATTCATGAAATTTCCCCAACGGCCAATCGCCTGCCCCAACAATAAGCTCGGTGCAGCAATATCCGCCAGCTTCCAAAATGACACTTTCCTGACCTTGGCAAAAACGATGGCAGTCAGCACCGATCCAATCAACGCACCATGTATGGCAATTCCGCCATTCCATATTTTTATGATATCCCCCGGGTTTTGTGAATAGTACTCCCATTGAAATATCACATAATAAATACGGGCACAAATGATCGCGATCGGGACAGCAAACAAAATCATATCCGTAAATATTTCCTTATCAAGACCTCTCCGCTCAGATTCCCTCAAAGCGATAATAAGACCCAATAACACACCGAAACCGATGATCAGTCCATACCAATGTACCTGGATGGGGCCTAGATCTATCGCGATTGGATTCAGCGGCTGTATTCCTTGTTCCATTTTGTCCCCTCTTTTCCTATAACCTATTAAAATTCATCATGTTCCGGATCTGCAATGGCATGGTTCAAGCGATCTGAAAACTGTTCCGCAGCATTTACTCCCATTCGTTTCAGGCGGTAATTCATGGCTGCCACTTCAATGATAACAGCTAAATTTCGCCCTGGACGGACAGGTACGGTTATTTTCGTCACTTCCGTATCGATGATTTTCATTTTTTCTTCATCAAGACCAACCCGGTCATACTGCTTGTTTTTTTCCCATAGTTCCAGATTGATGACGATTGAGATCTTTTTGTTGCTCCGGACTGCACCAGCTCCAAAAAGTGTCATTACATTAATGATTCCCAACCCTCTTATTTCAAGAAGATGTTCGATTAAATCCGGGGCATTCCCCACTAGCGTATCTTGGTCTTCCTGCCTGATTTCGACGCAGTCATCGGCTACGAGACGATGACCCCGTTTCACCAATTCCAGGGCTGTCTCACTTTTACCGACTCCGCTTTTCCCGGTGATCAACACCCCTAACCCATAGATATCCACCAATACACCATGAACAGCAGTAGTTGGTGCCAACCTGCTTTCAAGGAAATTGGTCAGACGGCTGTATAACCTTGTTGTCTTCATATTAGATCTCATCACAGGAACGGATTCCCGCTCAGAAGCTTCGATCAATTCTATCGGCACTTCCTGACCACGCGTAATGATGATGCCTGGAGTAAAGTCCCTGCACAACTCTTCCATCCGCTGTATTCGCTCCGGTTCATTCAACCGATTAAAAAAGGACATTTCCGTCATACCTAAAAGCTGTACTCGATCCGCGGGATAATAATCAAAAAAACCGGCTATTTCAAGTCCGGGACGAGATAAATCACTCGTGACTATTGGTCGGTTAATTCCTTCTTCCCCACTGATAAGTTCTAGACCGAACGCTTCTACTATATCCTTTGTACGGACTTTTGCCATATATCTTTCCTCCTTTTGGAGCGTTGCTATTTTTCGAGATACTTTTTCTATTTTAGCATTTTTCTGTTAATAACCAAACAAAGCATTATCGATTTATTGTTTTTTTATTCACAGACCCGGATGATGACAGCGGTATGGTCCCCGTAAACTGGAAAGAGATGAGATGAAACTGCAGAATACTAAGAAAGCCCGCCTGTTTAAATTGGCGGGCTCACTTTGCAGACAAAAGGGTTTTAGAAAACGTATCTTTCATCAAATAATGTTCCCGAACCTCCTCCAAGCAACACCCCTTAGATATGATTTCTATCAAAATTTAATAATAAAGTTGATTGAAGCAGGTGTGCGAGACTCCTGCGGGAAAAGCGTATCCAGAAGAGCTCCCCGCAGGCGGAAAGCGAGTGCCGGGAGAAGAAATCAACATCCAAATTGTACAAGCCATAAAAAAATGTAGCCAAGCCCGCTTTTCACCGAGTTTGGCTACATTCTGGGCCCGCCAGTTATATCTGCGGGCTTTCTTTTTCTTCAAGAGACCGTTATCGCTGCTGTCTTGGTTTCTGCAAAAACATGAAGCACAGGAACTTCTTCCTTAACGGTTTTAAACTTAAGGACCTTCTGAACCACATCACTTTTCTCTTCGATGATGGTCATCCCTTCCAAAGTTACATTAAAGCTTCCTAAATTTGATTTCAACTCTCCTTCGATCGCCTTCCCTTGCGGCAGGGTCAACTGGACTTTTCCAGTGATTGACTTAGCATGGATCGAATCGCAATCCATCCCTGAATTCGTACAGATGATTTCCCCATTGAAAGTTTGAACATCCAATTTCTTGAAGTATCCATCGGCATTAATCGCTCCATTCAAGGTCTCGGCTTCCAGGTCATTAAAGTTGGTATCCGAAATGGTGATCATCCCGTTAGCTGTTTCAAGCTCACACGAATCACCGGTACCCTGCATGATATGAATGGCACCATTCGCCGTCTTCGCTTTAAGGTTCTCTGATTTCAATGATTCAGTCGTGATTGCGCCATTGAACATCCTTACATGGATATCCTCATATTCCTTCCTTGGGATGTACATGATCGTATCAACCTTTATGGACTTTTCACGAACCTTGAACCTCAATTTTCCATTTTCAATCGTGAAATCGACTTCTTCCAAAAAGTTCTTCCTGGCTTCTTCTATATCTTCCACACGGTATACTTTAGCTTCGCATTCAACCCGGACATCATCATGGTCCCATGCGGCGATTTTTATTTTCCCATTTGCTATATCCACATCAACTTCATTCAGGAAATCATGATCATGCTGGAAAATATGACTGACCTCCACAGATTTCCCAAAGTTGAAATCAAGGTCCGTTTCTTTGATTTTCTTAAAAGCACTTTCAACGAAATCAATGATCTTTTCTTTCGATGACTGGATATTCTTCTTAAACGTATCCTGAGTGCTTCCCTCGCTTTTCTTATCCACGACTACCGTCGATAATTCATTTTGCAATTTCTGCTCTTTAGCTTCACTTTCCTGACTGGCTTTATCTAATTCTTCCAATAAGCTCATGGCTTCTTCCGCCGATAACTTTCCATCCTGAATCATTTCCAATATTTTTTTTCTTTCCTCCTGCATGAACATTCCTCGCTTTCTTCTTTCATTTTATTCATACATACGCCCAGATATCTAAAAAGTTTCATAAATACCATTTTTCCCATCATTCGACAAAGGGAAATGACAATTTCCGAAAAGGATGATGTATGATTTCCCCGGAAATATCTTGTTTTCCTATTCTTTAATCAAATGATTGATTAAATGCACACCGTCATTTTTCTACAAAAAAACAAGCCGGATGGCTTGTTCTTTTATGCATGTTCATGCTGAGTTTCTTTTTCTTCAATCCAATTTTCCATGCGAATTTGATCACGGGTAAGTACAGGTTTTAAGTATTTACCTGTATATGATTCGGAAACCTCACATATTTTTTCAGGAGTTCCATAAGTGACGATCGTACCGCCCTTATCTCCGCCTTCCGGGCCCAGGTCAATAATATGGTCCGCCGTCTTGATGACATCCAGATTATGCTCGATCACCAAAACTGTATCCCCATTGTCAACCAGCCGCTGCAGAACCTTTAGCAGCCTTGCTATATCATGGACATGAAGTCCGGTAGTTGGTTCATCCAAGATATAAAAGGAGCGCCCAGTGGAACGGCGATGCAATTCAGAAGCAAGTTTCACCCTTTGCGCTTCACCGCCTGATAAAGTGGTAGCAGGCTGCCCAAGCTTGATATAACCCAAACCGACATCATAAATCGTTTGTAGCTTCCGTTTGATTTTCGGGATATTTTCAAAGAAACTAACGCCTTCCTCAACTGTCATATCGAGAATGTCGGAAATGTTTTTCCCTTTATATTTCACTTCAAGAGTTTCCCGGTTATAACGTTTCCCATGACAGATTTCACATGGAACATAGACATCCGGAAGGAAATGCATTTCTATCTTGATAATGCCATCGCCTCGGCACGCTTCACAGCGGCCGCCCTTCACATTGAAACTGAACCTTCCTTTTTTATAACCGCGGATTTTCGCTTCATTAGTTGAGGCAAATACGTCACGAACATCATCGAATACACCCGTATAGGTAGCCGGATTCGATCGTGGGGTTCTGCCGATCGGTGATTGATCGATATCAATGACTTTATCCAAATGCTCAATTCCCTTGATCTCACGGAAATCGCCTGGTCTGGCTTTTGCCCGATTCAGCTTTTGAGCCAACGATTTATGGAGGATCTCATTCACTAATGTACTTTTCCCTGATCCAGAGACTCCTGTAACGGCTGTAAAGACCCCTAGCGGGAATTTCACATTAACGTTTTTCAAATTATTTTCCTTGGCACCTTTTATCTCAATGACACGGCCATCATTTTTCCGGCGTTCCAATGGCAATGGAATGAATTTCTTCCCTGCTAAATATTGGCCCGTTAAGGATTTAGGGTTATTCATGACCTCTTCCGGAGTACCAGCGGCCACTATTTCCCCTCCATGCGCTCCTGCTCCAGGACCAACATCAATCAAATAGTCCGCAGCAATCATCGTATCTTCATCATGCTCGACAACAATCAGGGTGTTCCCGATTTCGCGCATATTCTTCAATGTTTCGATCAATCGATCGTTATCCCTCTGATGCAGCCCTATTGAAGGTTCATCCAAAATATAGAGTACTCCCGTCAATCGTGAACCGATCTGCGTAGCCAATCGTATACGCTGCGCTTCGCCGCCTGATAATGTCCCCGCTGCCCTGCTCAACGTCAAATATTCCAAACCTACATTAGCCAGGAAACCGAGCCGCTCGCGAATTTCACGTAAAATCAATCTCGCAATTGCCGCTTCCTTTTCAGTCAAATCAAGTTTATCGAAAAATACTAACGCATCTTCCACTGATAAAGCTGTCGTTTCACTTATATGTACCCCTTGAATGAGCACGGAAAGACTCTCTTTTTTTAAACGATGTCCCTTACAGGTCGGGCAGTGATGTTCCGACATATATTTTTGCATTTGCTCACGAATATAGTCTGAACTCGTCTCCTTGAAGCGCCTTTCGATGTTTCTTAAAACTCCTTCAAAAGAAATATATCCTTCTTGCACTCTTCCAAAATCATTTTTATAACGGAAATATATCTTATCTTTACCTGAACCAAGCAAGACCTTATCCATCTTCTCTTCCGGTAAATCTTTAACGGGCACATCCATATCTATCCCATAATGGTTGGCTACCGCTTCAAGGAGCTGCGGATAATATTGAGAGCTCGTCGGCTCCCATGGCGCAATCGCATGTTGACGGAGGCTTAATTCGTTATTCGGGATGACCAGATCACGGTCCACCTCAAGCCTCGCCCCCAAGCCATCACAATCCGGGCATGCCCCAAACGGGCTATTGAAGGAGAACATTCTCGGTTCTAACTCTTCAATCGAAAATCCGCAGTATGGACAAGCATGATGTTCACTGAACAGCAGCTCTTCCTCACCCATGACGTCAATGATGACTTTGCCCTCGCCAAGCTGCAAAGCACTTTCCAATGAATCCGCGAGCCGCGCCATGATACCCTCTTTAATGACGATCCGGTCTATGATGACCTCAATTGAATGCTTTTTATTTTTTTCGAGAGTTATCTCCTCACTGAGATCATGCATTTCCCCGTTCACCCGAATGCGGACATATCCTTGTTTCTTGACTTCCTCCAAAACTTTTGCATGTGTCCCTTTTCTGCCTGAGACAAGCGGTGCCAACACCTGAAGCTTGGTCCGCTCAGGGTAATCAAGAATGCGGTCCACCATTTGCTCAATCGTTTGTGAGGTGATTTCAATATTATGGATCGGACAGGTCGGCCTGCCGACCCGTGCAAATAACAGCCTTAAATAATCATAGATCTCCGTAACAGTCCCTACGGTTGAACGAGGATTTCGACTGGTCGTTTTCTGGTCTATGGAAATGGCTGGTGACAAGCCTTCGATCGCATCGACATCCGGTTTATCCACTTGGCCTAAGAATTGACGGGCATAAGCGGACAGTGATTCTACATAACGTCTTTGCCCTTCTGCATAAATCGTATCAAAAGCCAAGGAAGACTTTCCAGATCCGGATAATCCGGTCAGCACAACAAGTTTGTCTCTCGGTATCGTGATATCAATATTCTTTAAATTGTTGGCCCTGGCGCCTTTTATCACAATTTTATCCATTGCCATGTTTCGTCACCCTTCCGCTTTCAACTCTAGTAATAAATCACGCAGCTCGGCAGCTCGCTCGAAATCCAGTGCCTTTGCCGCTTCCTTCATTTCCTTTTCCATGCTCTCCATCACTTTTAAACGCTCTTTTTTAGGGAGCTTCGCGAGGCTTGGTGCAAGGTCTTCTTTATATTCTTCGCCTTCTTCGGCTACATGGGTCGCCCTTATGGAGTCACGGATATCCTTTTGAATGGTTTGAGGCATTATTCCATGCTCTTTATTATAGCTTTCCTGGATTTCACGGCGCCGCCTCGTTTCATTGATGGCAAGTTCCATCGAATTCGTGATGCGATCTGCATACATGATGACATGGCCGTTGGCATTACGGGCTGCACGGCCCATCGTTTGAATAAGCGAACGTTCCGAGCGAAGGAACCCTTCCTTATCGGCATCCAGTATGGTCACCAATGACACTTCCGGTATATCCAGGCCTTCCCTTAAAAGGTTGATTCCAACGAGTACATCATATTTGCCCATTCGAAGTTCCCGGATGATTTCTATCCTTTCCAAGGTCTTCACTTCCGAATGAAGATATTGGACCTTGATGCCGATTTCCTTTAAATAATCAGTTAAATCCTCAGACATCTTTTTCGTCAAGGTCGTAATGAGCACACGCTCGTTCTTTTTGACGCGCTCCTGTATTTCACCGATCAAGTCATCTATCTGCCCTTCAATCGGCCGCACTTCCACCGTCGGATCCAGCAATCCGGTAGGACGGATGATCTGCTGAACCATTTCTGGCGTATGTTCGAGTTCATATGGTCCCGGAGTTGCCGAAACGAATATGGATTGATGTACCTTTTTTTCAAATTCCTCAAATCTTAGCGGGCGGTTATCTTTTGCCGACGGCAGACGGAAGCCATGATCGACGAGCACTTGCTTCCGAGCCTGATCTCCATTGAACATTCCGCGGATTTGCGAAAGGGTTACGTGTGATTCATCCACGACCAATAGGAAGTCCTCTGGAAAGTAATCCATTAAAGTGTATGGTGTCGCACCTGGGGGACGAAGGGTTAAATGGCGGGAATAGTTCTCGATCCCTGAACAAAAGCCCATTTCCCGCATCATTTCCAAATCATAACGGGTCCGCTGCTCCAAGCGCTGTGCTTCAAGGAGTTTTTCATCTTCCCTTAATTCCTTCAATCGCTCTTCCAGTTCCGTTTCGATATTTTGAATGGCTATCCGCATTTTCTCTTCGCGGGTTACGAAGTGGGAAGCCGGGAAAATCGCGATATGTTCCCGTTCACCAGTGATTTCACCAGTCAGGGCATCGACTTCACGGATACGGTCAATCTCATCCCCGAAAAACTCGACCCGTACGCAATGCTCATCACGTGAAGCTGGGAAAATTTCGACTACGTCACCGCGAACGCGGAAGGTCCCCCGTTGGAAAGCAATATCATTCCTCTCATATTGAATATCCACGAGTCTGTGCAGCAAGGCATTCCGGTCTATTTCCATGCCTGTCCGGAGGGAAACGACCATCTCCCGGTACTCTTCAGGGGAACCGAGCCCATATATGCACGAAACACTGGCAATGATGATGACATCTTTCCTTTCGAACAAAGAAGAGGTTGCCGAGTGTCGCAGTTTATCGATTTCATCATTGATGCTTGCATCTTTTTCGATGAATGTATCCGTGGATGGAACATAAGCCTCTGGCTGGTAGTAATCATAATAGCTAACGAAGTATTCTACGGCATTATTAGGGAAGAACTCTTTGAACTCACTGTAAAGCTGCCCCGCCAACGTTTTATTGTGGGCAATGACAAGAGTCGGTTTGTTGATTCTTTGAATCACATTGGAAACGGTGAACGTTTTCCCTGTCCCCGTCGCCCCCAATAACGTCTGCATTTCCTTGCCTTCCTTAATCCCTTCGACTAGCATGTCAATCGCTGCCGGTTGATCTCCTTGAGGAGAGTATTTTGAGACTAACTCAAACTTATCCTTCACCAAGCATAGCCTCCTATTGAAATATTTTTATATGAAAACGGGACATGCCTGTATCCCTTCTATTTATTCCGATTTAATAAAGCATATATACACATTCTACCACAATAGCCTTAAAACAAACCAGAAATAAGCGAACATCCATTCTATTTTTTTGTTCTAAGGACTTCATGATGTGTTGAAGCGAATGGCATCTTTGAGTACAAAAAAAGCACCTTTGGTGTCAGGCGCTCTTGGATGTACGTTTCATCATTCTTTTTGATAACCAAAATCCCACTGTCAGGGATAAGGCATCCACGATGATCAATAAGTTTGTATGCGTATAACCTTTATATGCGGAAGCTGTAATCAAGGCAACAGTTAAAACAAGACCCACGACATTGTTATAGGTGACTCTTGAAAATAGCATGACAAGTAGACAAGGAAGGAAAAGGGCAGAAAGAAGTTTAATCATTTTTTCATCTCCTTTATAAGAGAAAAATAGAGTAGTTTCAGTTTAAATGATTATTAAGTTTTTTGCCAATCAATTTCCTTCTTGATTTTCAAGCATCATCAGAAGAGCATTCCATACATCCTCCAATTATGCCCATAAAAAAAAGAGGCAAACCCCTTTAAAGGGAAGTTTGCTTCTTTTCAGCCCAATCAATATGGATCCGCTTCATGTCCTTTTTTAACGGCGTCCTCAGGGTTATCCGTCCCGCCCAGAGGTTTTGAAGAGTTTGTATGTTCAGAAGCCGCGGCCAGTCCCTCTTTCAATCTGCGGCCATACTCTTCATCGGCCTCTTCGGCAAGAGCTATCATTTTTTCCTGAATGCGCTTGTCGGCAGGAGCCAATGCCGCCACTAAATTGGAAATTAAATCGTCTTTTTCCCAATCCTCGAATTCACGGAATGTTTCACCAGCCTGTTTCGTATTGTTTTGGCGATCGATTGTCTCACGAACAAGTTTCCCTTCCACCATCGGTGTATACTCCTTGCCCGTCTGCTTAGCTTCCTTCAAGCCGCCGACAGTTGATGGTTCGTAGTTGATATGGGGGCTTTGGCTGCCTCTGCCAACTTCATATTGCATCTGTCCGCCAGTCTGATTCGTGGCTGTCGGTTTCTTCGGAGCATTAATCGGCAATTGCAGATAATTCGCACCAACACGGTGACGCTGTGTATCGGAATAAGAGAATGTACGTCCCTGTAACATCTTGTCATCAGAAAAGTCCAGTCCATCCACCAGGACACCGGTGCCGAATGCAGCTTGTTCGACTTCAGTGAAATAGTCTTCAGGGTTTTTATTCAATACCATCGTACCGACATGCAGCCATGGGAACTCATCTTTCGGCCAGATTTTCGTATCATCCAGCGGATCAAAATCCAATTCAGGATGATCATCATCACTCATGATCTGTACGTTGAGATTCCATTCCGGATAGTCTCCGCGTTCGATCGCTTCATATAGATCCTGTGTGGCATGATTGAAATTCGTAGCTTGAATTTCATTTGCCTCTTGCTGTGTCAGGTTCTTGATCCCTTGTTTCGGTTCCCAGTGATACTTGACAAGCACCGCTTTCCCTTCCTCATTCACCCATTTATAAGTATTGACCCCTGACCCTTGCATCATGCGGTAGTTAGCCGGAATGCCCCATGGGGAAAATACAAAGGTGATCATATGGAATGTTTCAGGTGAGCTCGAGCAAAAATCGAAGATCCTCCTGCCGTCCTGAATGTTCGTGACCGGATCGGGTTTGAAGGCATGAATCAAATCCGGGAATTTCATGGCATCACGGATAAAGAAAATTTTCAGGTTATTTCCTACAAGATCCCAGTTTCCATCCTCCGTATAAAATTTAACCGCAAATCCCCTGGGATCACGTAACGTTTCCGGGGACGTCCCTCCATGAATAACAGATGAAAATCTCACGAATACCGGGGTTTTTTTACCCTCTTCCTGAAAAACCTTCGCTCTCGTATATTTTGAAATCGGCTCGTCCCCCGCTTTACCGGTCGGAACGAAATAACCATGTGCACCTGCACCACGGGCGTGCACCACCCGTTCAGGGATACGCTCCCTATCGAAATGGCTGATCTTTTCCAGGAAATCATAGTTCTCAAGTGTACTAGGTCCTCTGTTTCCTACAGTTCTAAGACTCTGGTTATTCGTTACCGGGTGACCTTGCCTGTTCGTTAATGTTTCTTGCGATTCATCATTTGGTTTTTTGGATTTATCGGACAAAAATATCCCTCCCCTGTTAATAAAAGCCATAATACTATTATACTTTCCCCTATTCCCTATATTTCACTCTTCAATCTTCAAATTTAATTGAAAATATTTGAAACTCCCCTATATACGGCTGACCATATGTTTATGCCATTAACAACCGGTGTAAATCATATAATGATATGAAAGCTTTGAAGCATTCAGTAAAAAACATGGAGGAAGCATACCCATTTTTGTTTATGACAACAGCGCTCCATTATAATGAACTAAGGATAAAAAATTTCAAAAAACGGGGTGCCTTCATTGGACGAATCAATATTAGGAAGACTTGGCAGGATGATGTCTGGAAAAACCGGTCGTTGGGTTGTCATTGCTGTATGGATAATTGCAGCAATCGTATTAACCTTCACATTGCCTGCCGTTAATGATCGAACAGCAAATAATGCTGCAGACTTGCCCGAAGACTCACCTTCTGTCGTGGCTGATGAACTTATTAAAGAAGAGTTTCCAACATCCTCTGGATTACCTGCCCTCCTTACATGGCATCGGGAAAGTGGACTGACGGAGGCCGACTTGGCTGAAATCCAGTACCTTTCCAAAGAACTGACAGATAACCCATTGACACAGCAATCCTTTTTACCGCCGCTTCATGAAATTCCGTTGCCTGCTCTTCAAGGATCGGTTTCAGAAGATGGAACGACTTTTGTACAGCCGCTTTTCTTTAAAGAAAAGACCGAGACCGAAATTCTCGAAAAAAATCTTGAAAGCATTAATGAAGCTGTATCGGAACGCATTGGATCGGACCCATTCAAGGTCCCGACAGATTCAGGTGAATTATCCCTTCGAGTGACAGGCCCTGTAGGGATATCCGTCGATGCAACGGGTTTATTTTCAGGTGCTGATTTCAAATTGCTGTTAGCGACAGTAATACTTGTACTTGTCGTGTTATTACTCATTTACCGCTCTCCTCTTTTAGCCATCATTCCTCTAATCGGAGTGGGCTTCGCCTATCTTGTCACGAGCCCGATTCTAGGATTCATGGCAGATCATGGTTGGATTACAGTCGATTCACAGGCGATTTCAATCATGACCGTATTATTATTCGGGGCCGGAACGGATTATTGTCTATTTTTAATTTCTCACTACAGAAGTGAATTAAGGAATCATGAAAGCAAACGGAAAGCCATGATCGCCGCATTTAAAGATTCATCAGGCGCCATCGCGATGAGCGGCCTTACGATCGTCATCTCCCTGATAACATTGCTTGTAGCCAAATACGGAGCCTACCACCGTTTCGCTGTACCATTCAGCTTGTCCATTTTTATCATGATGCTGGCAGCTTTAACACTTGTGCCGGCATTACTTTCTGTATTCGGAAGGGCTTCCTTCTTCCCGATCGTTCCGCGTACACCCGAAATGGAAGAAGCACGGGCTAAGAAAAAGGGAAAAGCCGTCAATAAGCATAAAGAAGGCCGCATCGGTAAATGGATCGGTCATATCGTCACGACCAGGCCATGGACTGTCATTCTTACATGCCTGATCATCTTCAGTGTTTTAGCTGGATATTCTTCACAAATAAAATATTCATATGATATTCTCTCTTCCTTCCCTGAAGATATGAACTCCCGTGAAGGCTATTCTGTCATTTCCGACTCGTATTCACCGGGCGAACTTGCACCAGCCACAGTGGTTATCGATACCGATGGTGAAGATGTCGATTTAGCGCCGGCATTAGAAGGGATGAATATTGTTGAAAGTGTTGCCGATCCAGTCACAAGTAAATCCAATAAAGATCTGCAATCCTATGAGGTCACATTCAACTTGAACCCATATGCTTTCGAGGCCATTGATTCCATTCCGGAAATCCGCAAAATGGCGGAGAGAGAATTGAAGGCCGCCAATATATCTTCCGTTGATGAAAAGGTTTGGATTGGCGGGCAAACTGCGACGCAATTCGATAAAAGGGACACCGTAAAATCCGATGAATTCATGATCATCCCGATCATCATCGTCCTGATTTCCTTGCTCCTCTTAGCCTACTTGCGATCTGTGACAGCCATGGTGTATTTAATGGGAACAGTCATTCTCTCATTCTTTGCAGCAATGGGCTTAGGCTGGATAATCCTGCACCATTTCATGGGTGTCGATGCCATAGAGGGTACCATTCCACTTTATTCTTTCGTATTCCTGGTTGCACTTGGCGAGGATTATAACATTTTCATGGTTTCAAGCATTTGGCGTAAGAAAGAAACGATGCCAATCAAGCAGGCCATCAGAAAAGGCGTTGCCGAAACTAGTGGTGTCATCACTTCCGCCGGAATAATCTTGGCAGCCACTTTTTCCGTTCTAGCCACACTTCCGATTCAAGTATTGGTTCAATTCGGTCTCATTACTGCACTTGGTGTGTTAATGGACACATTCATTGTGCGCCCGTTCCTTGTTCCTGCAATCACCGCCCTACTTGGCCGACTTGCTTTTTGGCCGAGTAAAGTGACCACTCAAGAAGAGAAAGAACATGCCAATCACTAAAGGTGCCAGCTTTACTCTCCTTGGATAAGCAAAAACCCTGTGCCCGATAAATGCACAGGGTTTTTCATGTTTTCAAAATTAAGGAAAACTTTCAGTTGACACTATTGATTTCACCTCTTATAATTACATTAAGTTAAGATATCTCAAATTAAAGATATATAAATTCAAGATTAATAATCAGGAGGAATAAACATGACAAATACAAAATGGACCATCGATCCGACTCACAGTGCTATTGAATTTTCCGTAAAACATATGATGATCGCTAAAGTAAAAGGTAGTTTTAATAAGTTTGAAGCTAGCATCCTAGCAAACCCATTGGATCTAACAACTGCAGAAATTGATTTTACCGTTGATGTGGCCAGTATCGACACACGCAATGCAGACCGGGATAATCACCTGCGTTCCGCTGACTTCTTTGATGTAGAAAACAATCCTACTTTAACATTCAAATCAACAAAAATCGTGAAAACGAATGAAGATGAATATGATGTAACTGGAAATGTGACTCTTAATGGAATCACACAAGAAGAAACTTTCAGCATCACCTTCGAAGGCCAAGGGAAAGATCCATGGGGGAATGAAAAAGCAGGATTCAGCGGAAAAGGGAAAGTCAAACGCAGTGATTATGGTCTAACCTATAACGCGGCGTTAGAAACAGGCGGAGTACTGATCGGCGATCAAATCACGCTTACCATCGAAATCGAAGCAGCTAAAGAAGCTTAATGAAAAGAAAGCGAGCTTGCCTACAGTTCTTTTAAGTGTAGACGTTGATTTCCACTTCAGGCACTCGCTTTCCGCGGGCGGTTCGGGAGCCTCACGGCGCCCTTGCGCCAAACCCCTTTTGTCTACAAACAGAAGCAGCAGCCATCACTAGGATGACTGCTGCTTTCTACATTTAGCGGATTTACGAATTCCTCGTTTTATATAGTAAATAAATGAAGTATGGTGCCCCGATGCTCGCTGTGAAGACACCAGCAGGTATTTCCAAAGGTGAGAATAAGGTCCTCCCAATTAAATCCGCCACCATAACCAGGATGCCACCAAGCAAAGCTGAAGTGGGCAGTAACACTCCAAAACTCGAACCAACCAGCCTTCTGGCCATGTGGGGTGCCATTAATCCCACAAACCCTATTCCGCCGGCAAATGCCGTGGAACCACCAATCAAGGCCGTACTGATCATCAATAATGCAAACCGCTGTTTTTGGACATGGCCCCCAAGCCCCGTTGCAAGGTCATCGCCTAGCTCCTGTAAATTAATATTCCTGGCATACAGGAAGGCGATTAACAGGAATAGTATCGTCCATGGTGCCAGTACAGCGATATTATTCCAGGTAGAGTTAGACACTGACCCCGTGATCCAAAGGTTGGCCTGGCTCGCTTGATAGACTGGGCCAAGAATCATCATCATCGTAGTGAGTGCCTTCATTAAAGCCATCACCCCAATCCCGATCAACACAAGCCTTATCGGGGGAACTCCATTTTTCCAGGCTAATGAATAAACAAGAAAGGCCACGACCGTCGCCCCAATGAATGCGGCTAACGGCAGCCAATTGATGCTCACCGTTAAAGAATGATTCTTATCGCTAAAAATGGCCAGGAATCCAACGACCGCTACTGTCGCTCCTCCTGTTATCCCCAAGATATCCGGCGAAGCAAGTGGATTTCGAATCATCCCTTGAAGGATCCCTCCAGCTACAGCAAGGCCCATCCCTACCAGCAGGGCAACAATTATTCTAGGCAGCCGGAAAGATTGGATAATAAGCCGATCGCTCTCCGTCCCCCCTCCGATAAAGACCTGGAGGACACTTAACGGATTTATATTCATTTCACCCACTCCAGTACTGATCACAAAGACTAGTGAAGTGATTAAAAATAATATGAAAATCACGATCATAGCTTTTTTATCCATCAAGAATGATATTTTTTCATTAAATAAACGAAAGCTCTTATATGACTTCATCGGCCGCTGAACCCCTTTCTAGCAATATAAATAAAGAATGGGGTCCCGATTATGGCTGTCATGACTCCAACCGGAACTTCTCGAGGCATCAGGATATACCTGGATATGACATCGGCCGCAATCAAAAGCACCGCCCCGAAAAGCCCAGAGAAGGGAATCACCCACCGATGATCAATACCTACTATAGAACGGGTAAGATGCGGAACGACGATTCCAATAAAGCCAATCGGACCCGCAACCGCCACCGATCCGCCAGCAAGCAGGATGATTGCCAGCCCCAGCACCAGTTTAAGGAAAACTATATTCAGTCCAAGACCTTTCGCAACATCTTCACCCATTGATAACACATTCATTTTACCGGACATGATCAAGGCAAGGCCCCATCCTACGACAAGATAAGGCAGGACGGCAATTAAATTGTCTAGACTTCTACCGGAAACGGATCCGGCAAGCCAGAATAGGACTTGATCTAAAAGAGCCTCATTAGAAACAAGAAGACCTTGTGTAAGTGAAGCTACCATGGCCGTCATGGCTGCACCAGCCAATGTCAGCTTCATCGGTGTCAAGCCGCCGCGCCCCATGCTTCCAATCATATATATGCTTATCGCGGCTATGGCCGCCCCTATGAATGAGAGCCATGTGAATACTTGAAGATTGCTTATCCCAAACACGGTGACCCCAGTGACAACTGCCAATCCCGCCCCGGCGTTAACCCCGAAGATATCTGGAGAAGCCAGGGGGTTTTTAGTTAGCGTTTGCATCAAAACCCCCGAGATGGCTAAACTTGCACCAATTGCAGAAGCAATCAGGGCACGCGGAAGTCTTACTGATTGAATGACAATGTGTTCATTCGTCCCATTGAAATGGGTAAAAGCATCGATGGCCATTTTCCATGTTGTATCTGTATAACCGTATACAATGCTTGAGCACAGTAAAAACAGCAGCAAAAGAATGGTAATGAACAGCCCCATCCATTTCTGCCATGTATATTTTAATAACATATCCAGTTACCTTTCCAATCATGTTTGTATAGTAATATTTTACTGGTGGTACTGGGAATATGTCAATGAATATGAGAATCATTTTCATTTATATATTGACAGAAAAGTATATTCATTTTATGATGATGCTGTTAAGTGCGAATGATTATCATTTGCTGAAAAATTGGGAGGGGTACATAGATGTTTAGATTCAAGTCATTATTAACGATTTTTACAATATTTGCAGTCTTTCTTCTAGCAGCTTGCGGGAATTCGGATGATAAAGCCGATGGAAATAAAGCTGAAGACAAGAAAGAAGATACAAGCTACACAATTAAGCATGCCATGGGCACTGCCGAGTTGAAAGAAACGCCTAAAAGAGTGGTCGTTTTAACAAATGAAGGTACTGAGGCATTGCTTGCTTTAGGAATTAAACCTGTTGGTGCCGTTCAATCATGGCTTGGTGACCCTTGGTACGACCATATTAAAGATGATATGGATGGGGTCGAAGTTGTTGGTGTTGAACATGAAGTTAACTTAGAAAAAATCGCATCACTAAAGCCTGACTTGATTATCGGAAGCAAGATTCGCCAAGAAGCTGTTTATGATAAATTAAGTGCAATCGCCCCTACCGTTTTCTCGGAAACGCTTAGAGGAGATTGGAAAGAAAACTTTAAACTATATGCAAAAGCCGTTAACCTTGAAGATAAAGGGAACGACGTTATTGCTGAATTCGATAAACACACAGAAGATCTTAAAGCTAAATTGGGTGATAAAGTAAATCAAGAAGTTTCCGTTGTTCGTTTCATGGCTGGAACTACCCGTATTTATTACACGGATTCATTCTCCGGAGTGATTTTCGATCAATTAGGATTTAAACGTGCAGAGCAACAGAAGGAACTGTTCACTGCAGATAATAAATTAGGTAACCTTGCCATCGAGGTAGGTAAAGAAGTCATCCCTAAAATGGATGGAGATCTTCTCTTCTACTTCACTTACGCTCCTGAAGGCGACAAACAAGCCCTAAGCACAGCAAAAGAATGGACGAATGATCCACTTTGGAAAAATCTTGATGCAGTTAAAAATGGAAAAGCTTATGAGGTTAGCGACGCTACTTGGAATACATCTGGCGGCGTAATTGCAGCTAATAAAATGCTGGACGATATAGAAAAGATCATGCTTGAAAAGTAATATTTTAAAAAAGGCCTTTCCCGATATAATTCGAGAAAGGCCTTTTTATTTTATAATAATGTATCATTAACCCACTTGTCCGCTTTCCTTTAATTGATCATCTACGAACAAGATGCCCAATTCGTAATGCTCCCCGTCAAAAAGGGCCCTTTGCACAAAGCGGATCTGTTCATTGTTATCGATGACCTCGAGCTTGCAATGTGCCCGGTTTATTTGGAGCGCCCTGTATAACTCTTCTTCTTCCCTGACGACGACCCCATTTATTTTCGAAATGACCTCGCCTTTTTGCAGCCCCATTTTATCTGCCGGAGATTGAGGGATAACGCCTAAAATCTGGACACCCAGCTTACTTTTCGAAAAATAAAAAGGAAGCTTTTGATCCATTGCCTTTTGGGTATAGTGCAGGAATTCACGACCAAGGATGGCTAAAACAGCCGTTATGATTGCCAATGGTGGGTACCAGTAACCAACTGCCGCCAATAGCGTAATCAAAATTCCCAATGCCCCTACCTTTTTGCCTTGCGCCCTAATGGCCAGTTCCGGAAGCGTCCCATGAACTTTTTGCTTAAAGCCGATTAAAATGGGCAGTACGATCGGCGATAGTGACATGTCCCCGATTGAAAAAACCGGATACCATTCGAAAGGCACTGGAAGTTGTCCTCCAGGAATCATGACGAACATGGGAATTAGCCAGATTCGCTGTGAAACATACACACCTATCGGCTGCCCCCTCTTGGATACCTCCAACTGAGGAGAGACCTTTTCACTTCCATTGCCAGCAATCAAAAACCCTTCAGCAATCAGTAATAATCCTATCAAAATAACCAGTGTCGGATATACGGACCGATCCAGCTGATTAAAGGCATCCTGAAATAAAGGCAGCTGGATGTCACTATCATATAAAAAGAAAAGGATAAAGAAGGTGAGCCCCACTGTATAAACGGGGGAAACAAACCTCTTTTTCATGGATAGCATGGATAAAACCGTAACCACTGCCATGATGAACAGAGCCGCCAAAGGAATCGCTAGTCCAGTAGCCAGCGTGAGGAAGGAAAGGATCAATCCCCATATCCATCCTTGAGGTAACATGGAACGCAGCTCCATGGAAGTACTGTAAATCTTCGTATTGAAATCATGGCGTTCCCGTTTAACGCGAAGATAGCCGATGAATAAACAATAGGCAATCGAAACATAAAGCAAAGGATGAAGGAAGAGTTTTCCTAATCCCATTAAGCATGCAATCAGCCAATCCGTTGTCAATTTCTTTGCACCATCCTCAACAGTAATCAAAATTTTGTCAAACTTCGTTCTGGTCAGTTACCTCCTATTCTATCAAATATGTAACCTTCATGCCTATTAAGATGCAGAAAAAGTAGTTTATCTTAAGTTTCTCCTAAACTGCCCTCATGATTGCAGGCGGGGTTCGATCAAATGCGAAAGAGGCACCATTCCAAGGGGAACGGTGCCATCAATTTATTTCACTAAATAATTCAAAGCCGTGCGTAACTGAATATCATTATCTTCATCCCGGATCTTATCCAGAATGGCGGATTCCAGATGTGCTGCGGTTTTAGCGTCCAGCTTACCAGTCACCTCAAGGCCAAATTGTTTTTGGAATGCCTTTACTGCAATCTCTGTACTCCAATCATAATATCCATCCTCACGACCCGGTTCAAATCCGAGTCCTTTCAGAATGTTTTGCGCATACTGGATTTGTTCATCATTCATATCCCGCTGCAACACCTTCTCAATAGCCAGCTGATGTGCATCAAAATACTCCGGTTGTTTCACTTCGATTGCCGGTTCGATCCCTTTTTTATGGATCCATTTCCCTGATGGCGTAAGCCACTTATATAACGTAAGTTTAATCTTACTGCCATCTCCCATTGGTACAGCTTGCTGTACAGTGCCTTTCCCGAAGGTCTTCTCACCGACCAATGGATAGCCCCCCGCCTCTTGCATCGCGCCAGCCAGGATTTCCGAGGCTGAGGCGCTGCCTTTATCCGTCAAGACAGCGACGGGATAAGCTTTCGCTTTCTTAAGGCTTGTAAAAAACGATTGTGTTTCTCCCGTTCTTTCCGCAATTTGCAAATAGGGTTTGTCTTTTGTGATAAACTCGCCAAGAATCGTTTCCACACTGGAAAGAAGGCCGCCCGGATTGCCGCGTACATCTATGACCAAGCCCTTGATTCCCTTCTTTTCCAGCCTCTTTAACTGCTTTTTGAAATCAGTCGCAGTATTTTCCGAGAATGAGGTCAACTCGATATAACCAATTTGTTCTCCCGCGACTTCCTTAATTGATGAAAATACGGTATCCAATGGGATTTCGGCACGCACCATATTGAATTCTAGAGGATTGTCCACCCCGGCCCGCTTTATTTCCATTTTGACGGGTGATCCTTTTTCGCCACGGATTTTCAGGCGTGTCTCATACAGATCCAAACCTTCTACACTCTCGCCATTCACCTTAAGGATTTGATCTTTCGGCTTTAATCCCGCTTTTTCAGCAGGTGAATCTTTGTACGGAGAAACAATGATGACCTTACCATCTTCCATTCCGATTTCAGTCCCAATCCCTTCAAAAGAGGAGTCCAGGGTTTCATTGAATTGTTTGGCGGTCTCCTTGTCCATATATACGGAATAAGGATCTTTCAACGCTGACAGCATGCCTTGAATGGCACCCGCGACCAGTTTGGAACCGTCCACCTGTTCTACATACTGACTTACGATCAAACCGTAAGCTTGTTCAACTTTTGCCCATTCCTTATCCTTCGATATTGCTTGGCTTTCATCCTTTACTTCATTCTTGGCCGAGAAGCTTGTCCAATATATGCCCCCCACTGCTCCAATGGCTAGTGACATGATGATTGCTAGAGGAAGTACCCATTTTTTGACCATATTTATCCCCATTTCTGACCTGATATGTATTTCACTATATGAGGGGAATGGAAAGAATATGCTTAAAGAAAATGGTGACACCACACAAAAAAAACAGACAAGGAATTTACCTGGTCTGTTTTTTCGTTGATATATTGGGTATTAATTAGGTATATAGTTTAATGGATTAACAGCATTTGACTTGCTATAATTCCATGGGCCTTTATGTAGCTCAAAGTGTAAATGCTGACCGAAGGAATGTCCTGTGTTACCCATGATGCCAACTTGTTGGCCTTTGGCAACTACAGCACCTTCGCCTACTTGCCTAGAACTTAAGTGTGCATACACAGTAGTCCATTGCTGACCGCCGATTGAATGGGTAACGAAGACGACGTTACCGTATGTACTTGAGAAGTAAGAACGGCTTACGACTCCGTCGGCTGCCGCTACAACTGGAACCGTTCCGCCAGCAGCTATATCGATGCCGGCATGCTGTTTATTCCAACGTTCGCCCATTGTTGAAGATACATATCCTGCACTTGGTCTAGTGAATGTACCAGATGATACAGCTGGCGCTTGACTTACATTAGACGAAGATTGTGAAGATGATGATGATGAGCTGTTGCTTTTTGCACTATATCCTGAAGAAGTGGATTGTTTTTTAGTTTCGGATGCTTGTGATGCTTGAGAAGCCGCTTGTGCTGCCGCTTGCGCAGCTTCTTGCTCTGCACGTTTTTTCGCTTCGGCTGCCGCTTTTTTACGGGCTGCTTCCAATTCTGCAAGACGTTGATGCTCTAAGCTGATGGCAGATTTGATCGCTTTTTCTTGAGCGGCAAGATTCGCTTTCTCTTCCTCTAGACCCATCTTCTCATCTTCATGCTTTTTAGTTTGTTGCTTTAATTTCTTAACCAAAGCATCCTTTTCTTGCTTCTGCTGTTTTTGCTGCTTTTGAATTTCCAATAGTTCAGCTTTTGCCACTTCTAAACTGGCTAGCTTCGTTTCTACGGCTTTTTGCTTTTCTTCCAGATCCTTTTTATCTATTTCATGCTGCTTTAAAATATCGCGGTCGGCTTCTGCGATTGTCGCTACAGCTCCGACACGGTCAACTAAATCCCCAAAACTGGATGATCCGAATAATACTTCAAGGTAGTTCACGTCCCCGCCAGTCTCCTGGAAGGAAAGGGCCCTTTCCTTCAATACTTCATTACGCTTGGCGATCCGCTCTTTTAATACTTTAATCTCGTCTTTCAATGCCTCGATTTCTTTTTTCGTTTGAGTAATTTCAGCATTTTTTGCATCGATCTTTTTTGCGGACTCGGCAATTTTCGCTTCAATGGCAGCGATTTGATCTTCTGCTGTCATTTGCTTATCCTGCAGGTTATCGATTTTCTTTTCCGTTTCGGAAATATTCGATTCAACACCCGAACGTTTATCCTGGATGGATTCTTTCTGTTTTTCTAAATTCGAAATCGACTCAGCATAAACCGAAGGTGCCGCTAGAATGCTTCCCAACCCGATCATGATGGAGGCATTCATGGCAATGATATTTTTTTTCAACGTTTCATTTCCCCTTTCAACCCGTTACATCCATGCCTTGTAACGTCTCTCTATTTATGTCTGGCTTCTTTTGGCTTTCGAGTAAAACTACACTTTTATACTTTCAAGAACTTCCTGACGGACATCAAGCTGCCCCATATCCCGATAACGGCACCAATTACGATGAGGATGGCCGAGACTTGATAAATAAATGGATTTGCAGGCAGGAAATCTATGAATTTGAACGTGATCTGCGGTGCAGCATATTTATATAGATTGTAGTAGAGTGCAGAGACCAGACCTATCGGAATGATGGAACCGAGCACTCCCAGCCAGAGACCTTCCAAGAAGAATGGCCAACGGATGAACGTATTCGTCGCCCCTACCAACCTCATGATCTCAATTTCTTTTCTTCTGGCTACAATGGTAATTTTAATCGTATTCGAAATCAGGAACATTGCAGTAAATAGTAAACCTACAATAAGAACGATTCCTATGTTTCTAGCAATATTAACAAAGCTGAATAGTTTCTCGACATAGCCTTGTCCATATTTAACGCTTTGGATATACTCCAAACCTTCGATCTTTTTTGCCACCTTGATGACATCTTGCGGGGATTTGGTTTTTATAACATAAACGTCCCTTAATGGGTTATCTTGTTCAAATGGTTTAAAAGCATCACCATTATCCCCTAAATCATCTATTAAATTAGTAAGCTCTTCATCTTTTGGAGAGAAAATCACTGATTCAATGCCGTTCATCTCCGTAATTTGCTTACCGATAGCTTTTATATCGTCATCATTCGCCGCATTATCAATATGTGCCCGAACTTCGACATCTTTCTCCACATTTCCCGCGATATGATTTAAATTCATCATGAGCACTAAAAAGACGCCAACCAATGTTAGAGTGACCGTTACTGCACTGACTGAAGCAAACGTCATCCATCCATTACGGCCAATATTTTTAAAACTTTCACGGAAGTGACGGAGCAATGTTCTAAATTTCATATCCGTAATCACCTCGATGTTCATCGCGTACTATTTTTCCACTTTCAATGGCAATGACACGTCGTTTAATATTGTTGACGATGTCCCTATTATGAGTGGCCATGACAAGCGTAGTTCCGCGTTTATTAATTTCTTCAAATATGTTCATGATTTCCCATGATGTTTCGGGATCAAGATTACCTGTAGGTTCGTCGGCTATGACTACCTTAGGATCATTGACGATCGAACGGGCTATTGCAACCCTTTGCTGCTCCCCACCGGATAACTCGGAAGGCAGCATCCTCGCTTTATGTTTAATGCCAACCAGATCGAGGACTTCCATAACTCTCTTTTTGATTTCTTCTGGTTCCTTTTCAATAACTTCCATGGCAAAAGCAACATTTTCATATGCAGTGAATGTTTGAAGGAGTTTAAAATCTTGGAATACCATACCGATATTACGGCGGAATAGAGGAACTTTCGAATTGCGGATACTTGGCAGGCTAATGCCATTGACCAAAATATTACCGCTTGTAGGCTTTTCTTCCCTATACATCATTTTGATGAAGGTCGATTTTCCGGCACCGCTCGGACCCACTACATAAACGAACTCGCCTGGCTTTATTTTCACATTGATTCCATTAATGGCAATTACGCCATTTGGATATGTCTTTTTCACATCTATCATTTCTATCATTCTAAAACCACCTAATTTGCTTGGATTATCACTATGTACCAACAGCTTTTTCGACAATTTTCACTGAAATCTGACAGGAATCTCTCTTACTTGAGCACAGAAACATTATAACATCATATTTTGTCAAATTAAGCATAAAAAATATTACAGTTTCATTTCAGTTAGTCATATATCAACATCTATGTAATAATTCCAGGATTTGATTGCTTGATAAAGGATTAATTGTGAGTTGTTTCGAGGTTTGAAAGGAGGATAAATGAAACGCCCTGCTAAAGCAGGACGTTTCGTCGATCATTATTTATGTCCGGCAAGCCATTCAGCGACCATGCTCGCTTCCTTGCCCTGGATTATACCTTTTGGCATCCCACCTTGGCCATTCGCAATGACTTTTTCGATGTCTTCTTTCGAAAGCCTAGAACCGACCTTCGTTAAATTCGGTCCCACGCCGCCTTCAAGGTTCACGGCATGACAACTTGAACATTTGTTTTCATAAATTTTAGCGGCATCACCTGCACCCGCCGTAGTCGTTTCATTATTTTCATTTGCAGGCTCTTTATCTGTAGCATCATCGTTCCCGCCGCATGCAGCCAAGGCCAAACTAGTACCCAAAACTAAGGCCAACCATTTCAGTTTCATTGAATTTACCCCCTCTGATTTATACCAGCACAAGAACATTATACCAATTTCAATCCAGTTTAAAACCCTCCCCGAGTACCTCCGATGCGTCCATGACAATTACAAACGCTTTAGGGTCAACGAGTTTCACCAATTGTTTCAATTTGGTGAATTCCGACTGGTCTACTACGCACATCAAAATTGGACGAGTATCATCCGTATAGCCACCATACCCGGATATGCCTGTTACACCCCGGTCCAGCTCATGTATGATAGCATCCCTTACTTCCGTTTCTTTATTCGTGATAATTAATGACATCTTCGAATGGTTCAATCCAATTTGGACGAGGTCGATCGTCTTGCTTGTCACATATAAACCTATTAATGCATACAGCCCTTTTTCAATATCAAAAACGATGGCAGCGCTTAAAACGATGATTCCATCAATGACAGCCACACAGGTCCCCAATGACAGATGGGTATATTTATGGAAAATCTGTGCCGCCAAATCGGTCCCCCCTGTGGAACCCTTTCCGCGAAAGACGATCCCCAGCCCAAGCCCGACCATCATCCCCCCGCAAACCGAACCAAGCAATGCATCGTTCGTCCATGCATCCCAATCCTTTGTCAGAAATACCACTAAAGGCAGAAACAAGGTTCCAATCAGGGTTTTGGCTCCGAAATGTCTTCCAAGGATAATAAGCCCCGAAATGAACAAAGGAATATTAAACCCCCAAAGTACATAAGCCGGCTCCCAACCGAGAGTTGAATCGAGAATCGTGCTAATCCCGCTGACCCCGCCGGATGCAACCTGGTTAGGCAGTAAGAATACATTAAAACCAATGGCAATTATGGCCGAACCGACAATCACCAATCCATACTCCATTAACTTTTGAATTAAAGGGTGCTTCTGCCCCCTATACCTTTTCTTCATTCTGCATAAGTCTCCTCGAACCATCATTATTATCTAGTATTGGCCGAACGAGGCAGGGCATCCCTTTTCCATCCTGTAAATGTCAGCCAGATGATTCGTTATAAAGGAAATCATAAAAAAAGCCGGACCGGGGAAACCGGTCCGACTGGTTGATCTTATAATTTTGAACGCAAGTACGCATCAATGAACATATCAATATCCCCATCCATGACTGCTCCCAAGTTTCCAGTCTCCGCACTGGTACGGTGATCTTTAACCATGGAATACGGGTGGAAAACATATGAACGAATTTGGCTGCCCCAGCCAATTTCCTTTTGCTCACCACGGATTTCATCCAATTCCGCCTGTTGCTGTTCAATTTCACGTTGATACAATTTGGCTTTCAGCATATTCATGGCCTGGGCCTTGTTTTTGATTTGAGATCTCTCGTTTTGGCACGTTACCACGGTGTTCGTAGGTATATGGGTGATCCGGACTGCGGAGTCCGTTGTATTGATATGCTGACCACCTGCACCACTTGCCCGATACGTATCGATTTTCAAATCTTCCGTGCGTACTTCTATATTGATCGTCTCATCGAATTCCGGCATGACTTCACATGAAACGAATGAAGTATGGCGTCTCCCTGAGGAATCGAAAGGGGAAATCCGGACAAGACGGTGGACCCCTTTTTCCGCTTTTAAATAACCATAGGCATTATGGCCTTTGAAAATTAAAGTGACACTCTTGATTCCAGCTTCATCACCTGGAAGGTAATCAAGGGTTTCCACTTTAAAGCCTCTTTTTTCACCCCATCTTGTATACATGCGAAGCAGCATGGAACCCCAATCTTGGGACTCCGTTCCGCCCGCACCAGGATGCAGTTCAAGAATGGCATTTTTCGAGTCATATTCTTCACTTAGTAAAAGTTGAAGTTCAAAATCATTCATCTTTTGTGAAAGAATCGTAATTTCTTCTTCCAGCTCAGCCAAAAGTTCTTGATCATTCTCCTCTTTCACTAATTCATATGTCAAATCCAGATTTTCATATGATTCATTCAGTTCGGACAATTGATTGACCTGTTCTTTCAAAGCATTCGTTTCATTAATGACAATTTGTGCTTTTTGCTGATCATTCCAAAAATCGGGATGTGTCATCTCATTTTCAAGCTGTGCGATTCGTGCCTCTTTTTCATCTAAGTCAAAGAGACCCCCTAAAGTCCGTTAATCGTTGCGCTGTCCGTTCAAGTTCATTTCTTATTTCTGCTAATTCCATTTCTCTTCACCTCATTAAGTATGTTAAAAAAAATCCCAGAAGAGGGATTCGCTTCATTACAAATAAACCTCTTCAAACTATATGCAAGTATATTGCTTTATGCAAACTAAACATGAAAAGAGGCGGCAAGCCTTACACTTAACCGTCCCATATTCATTATACACCTAACTTTAGCCTAAATTGCCATGGCAATTCTTATATTTTTTACCGCTGCCGCATGGGCATAACGCGTTTCGGCCAACGTCTTCCTTTTTACGGGCAGGGGCTTTTTTCACTTTACCCCCATCTTCTTCCTTCGGATTGACCGCTTGTCCTTTTATGACTTCCTTACGCTCCAAATTGTTGCGGATTTCAGCCTTCATGATGTATTTGGCAACTTCATCCTCCATTGAAGCAATCATGGCTTCGAACATTGCGAAACCTTCAGATTGATATTCACGTAACGGATCGATCTGGCCATAGGCACGAAGGTGGATCCCTTGGCGCAATTGCTCCATTGCATCAATATGGTCCATCCACTTACTATCGACTGCACGAAGAACGATTACTTTTTCGAACTCACGCATTTGTTCTTCAGATAGCTCTTCTTCTTTTTGGTCATAGCCTTCTTTCACTTTTGCTAAAATGAACTCAACCAATTCCGATTCATTTTTCCCATCCAAATCAGCTACAGTGATTGAACCTTCATTAAATAGGTTACCATTCAGGTAATCCACAAGGCCTTGTAAATTCCAGCCTTCCTCATCACCCATTGGTGCAAACGCGACAACATTCCGCTCGATGGATCCCGTAATCATCGTTTCGACGATTTCACGTAAATTTTCACTTTCCATGACATCGAAACGCTGTTTATAAATAATTTCCCGTTGTTGACGGAGAACATCATCATACTGCAGTAATTGCTTCCGTGAATCGAAGTTATTGCCTTCGACCCGTTTCTGTGCGGATTCAACGGCCCTTGTCACCATTTTACTTTGAATTGGCTGGGAATCATCCATTCCAAGGCGTGCCATCATGTTTTTCATATTATCCGAACCGAAGCGGCGCATCAATTCATCTTCCATTGATAAATAGAATTGAGTGACCCCTGGGTCTCCTTGACGGCCTGACCGACCACGCAGCTGGTTATCTATACGCCTGCTTTCATGACGTTCCGTACCGATGACAGCAAGGCCTCCAAGCTCCTTGACACCTTCACCAAGCTTGATATCCGTACCGCGTCCCGCCATGTTCGTAGCGATCGTAACTGAGCCTTGATTACCTGCATTCGCAATGATTTCCGCTTCACGCTCATGGTTCTTGGCATTCAAAACATCGTGAGGGATTCCTTTTTTGGATAAATAGGCAGATATGACTTCAGATGTTTCGATGGCAACCGTACCGACAAGCACAGGCTGACCCTTTTTATAACGCTCGCCGATGTCTTCCACAACAGCCTTGAACTTCCCATCAGTTGTCGCGTATATAAGATCCGCCCTGTCATCCCTGATGATATTCCTGTTTGTCGGGATCGCAATGACATTCATATTATAAATATTGCGGAATTCCTCTTCTTCCGTTTTAGCTGTCCCGGTCATACCTGAAAGTTTTTCATACATCCTGAAATAGTTCTGGAATGTAATTGTCGCAAGAGTCATGCTTTCATTTTGAATTTCAAGTCCTTCTTTCGCTTCAATCGCCTGATGGAGACCTTCACTGTAACGGCGGCCTTTCATCAAACGGCCAGTGAATTGGTCAACGATGACTATCTCGCCTTCCTGGACCACATAATCCACATCCAAATGCATGGAAACATGCGCCTTTAACGCCTGATTGATATGATGGTTCAAAGTAACATGATTAATATCGAACAAATTATCGATATTAAACGCTTTTTCAGCTCGATTCATCCCATCTTCCGTCAGCTGAACACCTTTTGTCTTTTCATCATATGTGTAGTCCGTTTCTTTTTTTAAGGTTCTTACAAACGCATTGGCCTGGATATAAAGTTGAGCCGATTTCTGTGCGGAACCGGAAATGATCAATGGCGTTCTCGCCTCATCGATCAAAATCGAATCGACCTCATCAATGACAGCAAAGTGCAGCGGGCGCTGTACCATTTGTTCTTTATATAACACCATGTTGTCACGAAGGTAATCAAAACCTAACTCATTATTCGTACTGTACGTAATATCCGCATTGTACGCTCCCTGCTTTTCTTCTTTAGAATGACTGTTCAAATTCAATCCGACGGTCAAACCAAGGAAATCATACAATACACCCATCTCGGTGGCATCACGGTGTGCCAGGTATTCATTGACAGTAACGACATGTACACCTTTACCGGTAAGCGCGTTTAAATAAACAGGCATGGTGGATGTTAAGGTTTTACCTTCCCCAGTTTTCATCTCGGAGATATTTCCATCATGAAGGGATGCCCCACCCATGATTTGAACACGGTAAGGATATAAGCCCAGAGCACGCTTTGCACCTTCACGCGCAACCGCAAACGCCTCGACAAGCAAATCATCAACGGTCTCCCCATTTTGATAACGCTCTTTAAACTCATCCGTTTTGGCACGCAACTGTTCATCCGATAGTGCAGCCGTCTCATCAGCCAGTGCTTCCACCTGATCGGCGATTTTTTCTAATCGTTTGATTTCTCGCTTATTCGGATCAAAAACTTTATTTAATATATTAAGCATTCAATAACGCTCCTCTATTATGGTAATGATCGTTCAATGACTAAATTCATATAAGTAAGAAGAAACACAACTTCTATTATTACTAATGCACGCTTAATTTTACCACTTCTATTCTAGAGGTACAACTTCATGTCACTTCCCTGGTATAGACCTGAATTCAATTCTTGCGAAAAACAATGGATAAATGAGGAGGAAAACTGTTAAAATAGGAGGAAGTATAAAAAATATGTTGCAAACTCCCCACTATTCCATATGCAAATGAGAATTATCCATAACCTTCCATCACTAGATGCTATGTCCTCTATAGCGATAGCATGTCAAGGTAATCCAGCCTTACAGGCGTCATGTTTTGAATGATAAGGTGGGCTACTGAAACTTAATAGCGGAAGATAAATAGAACATGTTTCGAGGTGGTATTGATGATTGGTGAACGTGTAAAAAAACTGCGAGAAGAAAAGAAAATGTCAATGACTGAACTTGCCGATAAAGCGGGTGTGGCAAAGTCTTATTTAAGTTCGCTCGAGCGGAACTTACAAACGAATCCTTCTATTCAATTTCTTGAAAAAATCTCCGCCGTACTTAACATTCCTGTCGATGCCCTGCTTTATGATGCTCCAAATAAGGAAACCTTGGACAATGACTGGATGAAAATCGTTGAGGAAGCCATGAATTCAGGTGTTTCAAAACAACAATTCAGGGAATTCATCGAGTTTAATAAATGGAGAAAAGATAAAGAAGAGTAGAGTAGTAGTGCACTAGTTTACCTACATAATCCAATAAAATATAGTTTGGATAAGCTAGACTCACCAGAATCTCAAGGAGACATCCCCCCTATAAACAGCTAATGAATCGAACCACTGTTTATAGGGATGTTCTCAATCTTGTTCGGAACCTATTTTCCATCGTTCTCCTCAAAAGTTACCTCAACGCTTTCCCTTTTCAAAAAAGCACTGATTTCCTCTTTTTTGAAACCCAAACTCCTTGCTTCTGAAATCAACTTCACCCATTCTTGATCCATTGCCACGTTAGCCACCTCTTCTACCTCCTAAAATACTCTTGTATTTCAGGCAGACCAGCCATCATAGTCACAAGGACCTTAGACCTGTGCCTTTGCGCCCTAATCTTTCAATCAGTTTGCCTTTGTCATGGTATTTATTACCAAATACAGTGCTTATAATCATATTATAACGGAAACACACTCCATATATTGCTATTTTATGTCGGTAATCCACATAAATGCAAAAACTTTCATCCGACAAAATATTACAATATTAAGAAAATTCACAGTTCAGGCAATTTAACATAGGCCAATTCAATTTCTTTTGTTTGAATAATAGTGAATATTGCTCTTCTTACTATTCCATTGGGGTGTATTGATTCTTTCAATTATAAGTGCATCAAGGGCTTTTTGCGCAGTTAAATCCTCACCGCAGGTCGGACAAAGCCACTTTCCATATTCCGCACTGCTAAAAGAAGCCCTATGGCATGTATGGCAATTCTTTCGATACAAGTTTTCCAACCCCTCTGCATCTTATTCAAATTGTTTTTTTATAAATAACCAATTGTTCTTTTTAAAGAACTAACAACTTGAGTATAGTGCAAAAGTTAGAGGTGTTTAAATAGGTAAAATTAATCATTTTTCTTAATAAAGAACATTATTCGTTCTTTCAAATGAACTTTTGGGCTTTTTAGAGAACAAGTCTTTTTATAGTAAATCAAACAGCCAACGCATTCTATCAAAAAAGCACAACCCAGAGGCTGGGCTGTGCTTTTGATCTAAGATTAATAGTTAACTAGGTTCAATCAATCCATAGCGTCCATCTTTTCGGCGGTACACTACGTTTGTTGTATTAGTATCCGCATTCGTGTAAACGAAGAAACTGTGACCAAGCATATTCATTTGTAAAATCGCCTCTTCACTGTCCATTGGCTTTAAATCAAAGCGCTTATTGCGGACCACTTCAATATCATTATCGTCTTCGAATTCATCCACCACTTCGTCAACATCCGTATTGAAGGCGAATGCATCGGGTGTCGTAGATAGATTGTTGCGGAACTTACGATTGACCTTCGTTTTATGTTTACGAATTTGGCGTTCAAGCTTATCATTGATCAAGTCAATGGCAGCATACATATCCGCATTTTCCTCTTCAGCGCGAAGAACCAAATTCTGCATGGGAATCGTCACTTCGACTTTAGATGTATTATTGTTCACTTTTAAATTCACTAACACATTCGCATCTGGTGTATTGTTAAAATATCGTTCTAACTTGCCAATTTTCTTTTCGACGTATTCTCGAATTGCTGGAGTTACCTCAATGTTTTCACCGCGTACGTTGTAATTCATAAAGTGAGTCCTCCTTAAATTAAGACTATACAGTTAGATTCTACAATACCCCTCCGGTTTCCTTTAGAAACACACATCATGAAACATGTCGAAATCATGAAACAATTGTCGGAAGGTTTGGAAAGGGTTGATGTCTGCCCTAGCTTCATTATATCAAATGCTATGCTATAAAGAAAAAATTAAGCCTAATTTATTTACAGAAAATTTAAAAATACTTAACATAATAAACGTTTGGCATCCAAACGGCAGGGTAATCAATTTCTTTTATCATAAAACACGCCATCCACTGATAGACTTTCATACGGATTCGTGTATTTATTGGATGATCGTTTCTTCTTATTTATTTCCTGGATATCCCGCTGTATCTCCTGCTTTTGGAGCTTCAGCAAGTGATCGACCTGCTGGTTGAGCAACAGTACCGCACGGCCCAATTGTTGCTCTTCACCAGTAAACGGCGGGTTAATTTGTGAAAGAAGCCCCTCCCGCCGATCAATCAGCTTTGTAACCCTTTCTATTTTATCATCACGTTCTGTGATCGTGCGATCTTCCAGAACGGCAAGCAATTCAGCAGTCAAATTATGAAAGGTTCTAATCACCATTACACTTGACCGCTTTGGGTAAATTGTTTTTTCCGATTGATCTGAATTACTTCCTTCCAAGTATTCCGGAACTCAGTAACAAGCCCCTCCACTTCTTCCAAGGCAGCAACATCATTTTTCATATTCGCTTCGATCAGACGCCGGTTCATGAAATCATATAGACTCAGCATATCTTTGGATACATCCGCGTCCATATTCAGCGTCACCATCAATTCGCGGATAATATTTTGTGCCTTGATGATGTTCGTATTCTTCACTTCGATATTTCCTGCTTCAACGGCTTTCTTCCCAAGCATGATGAACTTCAAACAGCCATTATAAAGCATTAATGTAAGCTCTCCCGGGGATGCTGTATTGACTGAATTTTGCTGGTACGATTGATATGGATTATTTATCGCCATACTTAACTACTTCCTTTCTGACATACCTTAACTAAAATAAGAAGCTAATGATGCACTTTGGCTGTTTGCCTTTTGAATCGCTTTTTCCATCGCCGTAAACTGGTTATAATAGCGCGATTCCAGTTTCGTTAACTTCGCTTCGAATGTGGAAATCTTCTTATCCAGCCCATCAACCAATTTTCCGAGTGTAAAATTGTTATTAACATAGCCTGCCTTTCCGGCTTTTTCAGTAATCACCTTCATCGATGATTCTATATCATCCCTTAACCGGCGCGCGAGTCCTTTGTCGCTCTTTTCCGGACCATTGGCCATGAACATATCATAAATCGCATTGGGATCCTCACTGATGGCTGCCCGGAGCTTATCCTCATCAATCGTTAATTTACCGCCCTCCAAATAATTTTTGGTGGTGGTGATACCCAAACTGCTAAGACTGTTTTTTCCCGTGATTCCATCCACCGAGGTGTATAGAGATGACCTCATTGTGGTCAGGAGACTTTTTAATGTCGAGTCGCTTTTTAACGTTCCGCTCTTCGCTTTTTCTTCCCACAGCTTCACTTCATCCTCTGTCATTGCCTTCTTTTGTTCAGAGGTAAGCGGCGTAAAGGAGCGATATTTCGCTTCACCCGTTTTATCTTGAACCTTTTTAATGACTTCATTGTATTTATTCACAAACTGTGTGATCGTATCCAGGATGGCATCCACATCAGCTGTTGATGAGAATGTAACTGTATCTGTCGTTTTTTGCTTTACCGTTATTTCCGCTCCATTAATCTGAAACGTATTCGAAGGCCGGGAAATTTCCAGTCCATTATAAACAATGGACGCATTTTCCCCTTTTGTGCCGCCAGTTCCTTCATTGTTACTGGCCATTTTTAACATATCGAAAAAATCTCCGGTGCCCCCTAATTCAATTTCAGCTCGATCCTTAACATCACCGGTATTTTTAGCAGTGATGGAAAACTGCTGGGACGCTTCATCAAAAAATAGGGTCACTCCAGAGTTAGCGTTAATTTTATTTATCACACTCTCTAACGTATCGTCCGCACTAAGGGTAAGCGTGTACGGTTTTTCCACTGTCACTCCATCTTTTACTTCCGTATCAAAACCGCCATCTTTATTGATGGCGAGTATCGTAATATCTTGTGGTGTCGTGAAACCCAATTCCGATAGTTTCTTTTTGGGGTCGGTAACAGCTGATTTTTCCGTACTTGTCATGGTTGCTGCTTTGGCAAGTCCATTCACTTGTACATTCCCGGAAAAATCACTGGTCGAATTCACATTTCTCACTGATACAGCTTCTGGATTCGAAACCGACACCTTCTTTTTTATAAAGGAGGATTGCTTCCCGATTCCATCACGAATGAGCGTATCCAATTCTGATAAAGCTGTATTGATCGAACGGTAATCATCCCGCTGCCATTCGGAATACTGCTTTTTCTGTGTTAATTTATCCAATGGCACCCGTTCTGCCTGCATCATGCTCTTAACTAGTTCATCAATGTCCATCCCGCTTGCTAAACCACTGATTCGTACCATAATAAATCACCCGCTTATATTTTTTCATCCACCATTATGCCGACAAACTCCGTCATTGCCGCATAGAAATCCAATAACTTCTTCGGAGGAATTTCCCTGATCGTCTCATCCGTCACGTCATCGACTACCTTTACATAGTATTCATTCAGCTTCTCGTGATATTCAAAACGAACGGCCGTATGTGCCGGTTTCAGGAAGGTGTTCAAATTATCCACCATTTCCTGCATCTTTTCTTTTGAAGGCCCATCAGTAGATTCCACACTTTGCTCCGAATAGGCAAGCGTATTCATTTCCCGCTGATAATATGAACTGATTCCTTCCGAGATTGCTGTTCTAAGTTGTGAGGAAAGAATATTCGTGGACAAACTCTCCAGCATCTAAATAGCCCCCAATATGATATCTTTACTTTTTATATCGGTAATTAAGATTTTATATTTAGTCACTCTTAGATTTTGGTTGCACCTGCAGACATTCATTAAAGATCCTTTGCTAAAAAGAGATTCTACTAAAAAAACTCCAGAAAAATATCTAGAGTCTCAGTTATTTTAGGCTTATAAATATTGACCGTTGATTTCCTCTCCAGGCACTCGCTTTCCGCGGGCGGTCTGGGAGCCTCGCACCTTACGTTCCAATCAACTTTGTTTTAACAGTTAGATGGAACTCCTTTTACCTACATTCTTTTTTAAAAAATTAAAAGATTAAAACTGAGGTGATAATTACTTCTCTACGTTCGAAAAAATTATGACTGACGATTTTAATTATAGGACTTCCCTTTTTATTCAAATGAACCTGCGAACATACTAGTAATGGAATATCCCATCCCTCTTGTGACTGATAGCTGTGTTCACCAGTCATTTTCACCATACCCAGTAATCACATCTTCATCTACGTATTTTGTAGTACCATCATAGTCAATGAAGTCATTAGGATTGTAGCCATAAGATTCCTTGGTGACAGATAAACGAATGGTCCCTTACTTTTTAAAGGTCAGTAATCCCTTTTTTCTGCATCGTAATGTTCCTTACACACTTCAATCAGTACAAATAAAAGAGCCTAACACAAAGTGTCAGACCCTTTATTGTTGGGCTAACTATCCAATTAACGAAGTAATTGAAGAACGCCCTGTGGTTGCTGGTTTGCTTGCGCGAGCATTGCTTGTGATGCTTGCGCCAAGATAGAGTTTTTAGTTTGCTCCATCATTGTTTTAGCCATATCTGTATCACGAACACGTGATTCAGCAGCAGTCAGGTTTTCAGAAGAAGTACCTAAGTTGTTGATCGTGTGCTCTAAACGGTTTTGGTTAGCACCTAGTTTAGAACGTTCTGCTGATACTGTGTCAATTGCAGATTGGATTTTTGTGATAGCTGCTGATGCGTTTTTAGCATTGGAAACATCAAGACCAGATTCAACGCCTGTAGAATCAGTTCCGTTGCTTACATTTGATTTTGCAGTATATCCTGCACCCGTTCCAGTCAATCCAAGAGCGCTTGCACGCATGTCACCAATTTCAAGTGTCAGGCTTTGGTTTTCATTAGCACCAATTTGGAATTGAAGTCCTGCGCCATCAGCTTTTCCTTCTGTAGTTGTGACAGTTTTATCTGTAACATCTGTACCTCCAGTAAGGTCCACTTTTAAGTCTGCATCCTCGCCTTTTGATTTCGCTGTAATCTCCACTTGGTTACCAGTCACAGTAACATTGTATTTAGCATTTAACTCAGCATTTCCAGTGATTGCTGTTTCTATAGCTGAAGCTGTAGTACCCTCATCAGTATCAAAGGCTACATTCTCTCCTAAAACATCTATAGATCCCGCTGTCATTCCAGTTAGATCAAATTCAACCTTAGCTACGTTACCAGTAGTATTAGTATCTTTTTCACCGTTCAATAATTTCTGAGTATTGAACTCAGTAGTATTACCGATACGGTTGATTTCAGATGTTAAAGAATCCATTTCTTTTTGGATTTCTCCACGGTCGTTTGTTGTATTAGTGTCAGTAGATGCTTGTGTAGCAAGTTCACGCATACGTTGCAGGATATCAGTCGTTTCGTTTAATGCACCTTCTGCTGTTTGGATTAAAGAGATAGCATCTTGTGAGTTACGGGAAGCTTGATCCAATCCGCGGATTTGTCCACGCATTTTTTCAGAGATTGCTAGACCAGCTGCATCATCACCTGCACGGTTGATTCGCATGCCTGATGCTAGTTTCTCCATCGATTTGGATTGTGCATTCGTTGCACTTGATAATTGACGGTGCGTGTTTAGAGCTGAGATATTGTGATTGATAATCATTTATGTTTCCTCCTTGAGTCTTAAGTCCCCACGTCCATGTGGTTGTTTACGATGGGCAGTGAATAAGTCGGCCGCCTATTTCACTACCCATCGTTGTATAGTTAATATCGACCTGCTTGGAAACATATTTAGCGGATTTTAAGATTTTTTCTTGAAATGCTCATTTATATTTTCCAGAAAATTGGTTTCTGTTTTTGAGGCTGTTCTATTTTCTTGCTGGATGGACAGATAGACTTCCTTCCTATGGATATCGATGTTTTTAGGGGCATTGATTCCCAGTTTAATCTGTTCCCCCTCAACGGACAGGATCGTAATTTCGATATCATCGCCAATCATGATCGCTTCATTTGGTTTTCTGGTCAATACGAGCATCATTTCCCCCCCTGTTCTGCTTGAGGTTCAAACAGTCTGTGCTTTGTACGGTATTCACTAGCATTCATGATAAATTGCTTACCGACTTTTTTGGGGCCGTTTATGATGATGGGAGCCTGTAGATTGGCCGTCGTTTCATTGAAAGGGTCCTGGATCGTTAAGATGACGAAAGTGATGACTTCCAGTTCCGTTTCAATTTGTAAAGAAGATAACACCTCATCCGTGAGCTTCACTTCGTAATCATGAAACACTTCAAAAGGGTCCGTTACAATGAAAGCAAGCCCTTTTGTTTCTATCGATTGCAGGACGAAAAAGGGCGTGTCATCCAAAGCTAGCAAGCAAAACTGTTTTTCTTCTAAAAACCCTGGTATCCCGTTTTCAAATATATAAATCTCTTTCTCTGCCAATTCAAGTTCGCCATGAAATTTTGTTTGTATGATCATCTATGTTTTCACTGCCCTATCTCATCTGGAAATAAATTGATGAAATCTATATCCAGCGCATTTTTTTGTAGAATTTCGACATCCACACTTCCTGGTGTGTATGTATGGTTCGCCCCATTGATTTGAGCATCAATGATCGGTTTTTGCACGGTTGCTTCAATCTCCACCCGGGCCGGCTCGTAGTCCAGCTTCACGCTGAAATGAGAGGGAATCCATCCGAGGTTGAATTGCTTATCAGGCCCTTTGCTGTTTTGCCTGGCCTGTTCAGCGATTGGATTACCGCCTTTTTCAATATGCCTCAGCTCCGTTCCCTGCTGGGCACGTCTTGCCATACCCGCCAGCCAATCCTGATATCCCTGCTTTGCAAATTCATCGACTCTTCTTGAGAGGCTTTTCAAATCCATGTCTTCCCTTGCTTGTGACTGATCGATCGTCAGCTTGCCTGGTGTCGTTTGAATCTCCAGTATGGCTTGCGGCTGTTCGATGGATTGGACCGCCGCCTTCTGTTCGATTTGCTGTACAGGCTGCTCTAGATTCAATCCAATCTTCATGGGGGTGGATTGCAATCTGATTTGTGGAATCTGCATCATCAACACTCCTTATAGAAAAAAGCTATCCATTTAAGAATAGCTTAGCGAAGAAAATCCAATAAACTCGGTTGCATGATTTTTGCTCCGATACTTAATGCAGCACTATGGACACTTTCCTGGGTCGTCAAATCCATGATCGCCTTTTCGATGTCGACATCCTCATTTTTCGAAAGGATTTCAGTGGCAAAAACCTCTTGCTGCTTGAGACGGTCCGTCATCAGCTCAATCCGATTCTGCCTTGCGCCAACCTGTGCCTGCATGCCTAAGAAAGTATTTACCGTTGCGTCAAGCCCCTTAAGCGTCCCGCTCACGTCCCCGCCATTTTCGAGTGCATCGATCGTCTGGTCGATGCTTCCGCCGGCAGCGAGTGCATCACCAAAAATCTTTGAGCCGTCCGTATTGATTTTAAGGGAAATCCCGGAAAACACTTCAAGGTTTATATCCCCTGTGCCATACACCGTATTTCCATTCGCATCTTTAACGGACGATGGCCTCACATTCGTATCCTGACCGTTGAAAATATATTTCCCGCCAATCTGTGTGTCGCCAAGAGTTATGAGATGTTCTTTTAATTGTTTAATTTCTTCAGTAATCGTTTTAAGTTGTTCCCCTTCATACGTGCCATTGCTTCCTTGAACGGTTAATTCACGAATCCGCTGCATGGCGGAAACCGCTTCCGTAATGGCATCATCCGTGCTGTCGATCCAATTGGTCGCCTCGGCAATGTTACTTTGATACTGCCCTATTTGATTGAGGTTTGTCCGGTACCCCATTCCCATCATGGCCGCAACAGGGTTATCGGATGGTTTGGAGAATTTCTTTTGAGAGGAAACCTGCTCTTGCAGCTTGGACATTTTTTCGTAACTGCTGCTTAAATTGCTCAACATATTATTGGTTAGCATCGATTGCGTTACCCGCATGTTCGTCCCCTCCTATTTATCGGCCTACCGTACCCATTCCGTTTATGATTTTATCGAGCATTTCATCCATCATCGTCATCATTCTTGCAGATGCGTTGTATGCCTGCTGGAATTTGATCATGTCCGTCATTTCTTCATCAAGGGATACGGAACTGACGGACTCCCTATTTTGATTGACCGATGCAGCAAGCACGACAGAATTGGAAAGATTCTTTTGGGCGCTTTGGGAATCCACGCCAAGCTTTCCGATGATACCGGAATAATAGGTATCGAAGCTTCCCGTCAATTCGTCAGAGTTTTGGTCTTTGGTCGAGTACTCACTGAACGCCTTCTTTTTAAGGTCAGCCAGGAGTTTGGCATTTTCATTATCACCGGATGCCCCTCCGCTTTTTCCGCCCGCGGCTATTTTTGTGGGATCCTTAACGATTTCACCATTCACCTTAATGCTTTGGGCGGCACTCTTACCAGGTTCAAGTTCAAAGAAGTTCAATGTTGAAGTGCTGTCATCACCTAAGGCATACCCTTGTTTATGGATGGCATTGAACTCATTCACAAAAGCCGTCGTCATATTATCGAGCTTTTTCAGCATATCAGGATAAGCGCCGCCGATCGTGCCATCAGCCTTCTTATAGCCGAAACTTTTGATCAAACCGGATAGTTCTCCCGAGAATTTGTAATCCGTCAATGTTTTCGAACCAAACTTCAATCCGTCTACCATACCTGTCTTTTTATCATGGCTAACTTCAACTTTCGAAGTTCCCACCATCCCGGTTTGGTTAACACTGACAAGATTGATGGGCGGTACGAAAGATGAACCGTCTTCTTGCATCAATTCGATGTTGTATAGCCCTGTAGCCACATCGCTGGCCCTGCCGTAATCCGTCGGAATGACGTTATTCACTTTAATGCTGACAAGCTGCGAGAGATTGTCCACGAGTACATCACGTTTATCATAAAGGTCATTGGGGATATAACCATGCGGCTCCACTTTACTGATCTGTTGGTTAAGCTGATCAATACTGCTGATGAGCGTATTGATTTCGTTCGCTTTGACGTTTATCTGATTGCCGATATCCGTTTGAACACTCGTTAGCGAGTTGTAGTAGTAGTTCAGGGTATCCGCAACCATGACCCCGGTCGAGGCAACGACTTCACGGGCCCCGGAGTTTTCCGTATTGGCCGTCAGCCCCTGCAGCGAATTCCAGAACTTCTCCATCGTGGCGGCTAATCCGCTGTCGGTCGGTTCGTTCATGACCCCTTCCATTTTCGTCAGGGATTCACTCATGGCCCCGTAATAACCGATTTTATTACTTTGTGTCCTGTATTGTGCATCCAGGAAACTGTCGCGGATCCGCTGAACCGTTTCAGCTGCCACCCCTGTCCCTATTTGGCCGGCAACACGCGGGCTGTTCAAACCGACAGTAGGAAAGCCCGACGTCTGGACCAAGTTGACCCGCTGCCTTGAATATCCTAATGTATTGGCATTGGCCACATTATTTCCTGTTGTATACAAGGCTCCTTGAGAGGTGGATAATCCGCGCTTGGCGGTCTCAAGACCCATAAAGGTTGAAATCATTTGCTCGCACCTCCATCTTTTTTCTGCTTCTTATGCTTTGGAATCAAACATTCCCATGCCGATTTTCGCCGTTTTCCTAACCGAATCCCCGTAATTCAGATTCTGGTTCCGCGGCCTCAGAATATCCAAAGAGACATTGATGAATTGAAGGGACTGATAGATCAATTGCTGATTTAAACCGTTCCTCTCCTTCAGCTTTGCCACTTCACCAATCAATTCCGCTTTAAGCATTTCAAGGACTTCCGTTTCTTCAGGTCCTGTCAGCTCCGTCACGGTATGGATGGAGGCAGGCTGTCCCACCGTTCCATTGGCTGCAAGGAATTCCCCGACTGCCCTTTCCCTTTCCATATCCGTTTGACTGATGGCTTTAATATGCTTTTGTTCCGAAATCAGCAGGGCAGTAATCGCCTCGGTATCATTTGCTTTCAAAATGGCCGTTTTCTTTATCGCCAATTGATTGAAGCTTTTATGAAGCTTGATCAATTTTTCAAGCGATCCGATGATGTTCCGTGCAGACATTTTCCTGCCTCCTCCGCTCATAAATGAAGGACGGAAAATAGCTCCGTCCACTTCATTCAAGCTTTTTCATTGAAAATTCATTTCCGGTAAAAATCGATGAGACCCTTAGCAGTTGCCTGTGCATTCAATTTATAATTTCCGTTTTCAACTTGGATTTTCAATTCTTCCACTTTTGCTTGCCTTGCAGCAAGAATCGGGGATGATTGCTGCATTTCTTTTGCCGCTGAAGAAATTTCAACTTTATCCGAGGATTTGGCCTTGGATTCTTGGATATTCCCCATTTTATTAGCTTGTAGTTTATAAGGGTTAACACCTGTCATACCGACGTTATTGATTTTCATATTCCAGATCCTCTCCTTCGGTCGATTTATAAATCCCATTATGTTGATTCCTAACACATGAAAATGGCTCTGGACTGTGTTGTTCTCCCTATCTTTATTATCGACAAGGATTGGATTTCTTTAATTGTTTCCTGTAATCTTTCCTTCGACACCCATTGTCGAACATTGTTCTCAATATCGAATATTTTAACAAATACCTCATCATGATTCCATGATTTATCCTTTTTGATCATCCTTCATGTAGTACGTGTTTTTTTTATCATTTCCTTGAATTTCAGTCAGGCGCTTTTCCTCATTTTCAAATGCCTGCAAATCCGATCGCAGTGAATCGCCGCATTTGCCGCATAACCTTCCGCTCTTGATGTTAGCGCCGCACCTTTCACATGGAATTCCCAGATTGGGAAACTGCGAAACCCTCAGCTTTCCAATTCTCACAAATTTGATTATTAACGTTTCTTCAACGCCGGTGTCCTTAACCACCTGCATCATGGACGCCGTTCTATTTAATTTCTTGCGAATATATGCATACACTTTATCATATTGGGCTTCTTCTTCTTTATAACAGGCATCGCATACATCCCGGAATTTCGTCATAACGAATAACGAATTACAGCTTGGACAGTTGAATACTTCCATCGAGGCCCCTCCTTCACCATCACAGCGATTATTCTTTAGTGTATATATCGAATAATCCCGGCGATACTTTAGGAATGTTCATTAAAATAAGCTGTTTCACCTAGCAAGGGTGATGGATGATACTTCTTTGGCCCCAGCCGTGATCATCGCTTTCGCTGCATGCCTGAGCGTTGTGCCTGTCGTGTAAATGTCATCGATGATCAATATAGATTTATGCTCCAGCAAATCAGGTTGCATGACCTGAAAAACCTGCGGTAATGAGATTCTCTCTTGCCGAGATTTCTTTGATTGTTTTTCCGTATGGATTCTCGTCAAGGTCTCAACGGTTTGAAGTCCAATGAGATCTGCCAAAGCCTGCCCTTGGTTGAATCCCCGCTCCTTAAGCCGTTCATGACTAAGCGGGATGGCCGTTACCAGGTCAAATTCCATGTCCTTTAACCTTTCTTTCAAAAAAGGGGCGAAAACCTCAGCTAATGCATAATCCCCCCGGTACTTATATTTAGCAATAATATCTTTTAAGCATTCATTATAATGAAATATCGATATGTTCTTCGACAAATAGCCTCCCCATTCCACATCCCTTTCCCATCTTGAACAATCCAGACAGAGGTCACCGGTCCTATATTCCCTGTCCAACTCCCTTGAGCACATTGCACATGTCTCTCCGGTGATCCTATTAAGTTTCCCCTCACATCCTTCGCAGATTGCCCTTGCCTCGGCCCGCTTAAGCAAGCTCCTCCATGTGATAGCCTGCTTCATTCCCTCATCACAAACAAGACATCTATTCATCGAGAAGCCCCCTTTTCATGGCATCTTTATTCATCATTTTTATATGGTGAACCGCCTCGACCATCGCTTTACTTTTACCGTAATGAAAAAAGGTGATCGTCCCGGCAGGGTTAGCAAAGCTTCTCCCTACCCTGCCGGCAATCTGAACGAGGGCACTTTCAGAAAACACTTCATGTTCAGCACCGATCACGGCTACTTCCAACCGATCAATTGTCACGCCGCGTTCCAGGATGGTCGTTGTCAGTAATCCTGGAATCATTCCATTCCTTAGTTCCATTACCCTTTCCTTTCGATCAGGGTACCGGGAGTGGACAATCGATAATTTTGGGGACAGTCTCTGGAACAGCGGAATGGCCTGCTCCATCACTTGAATGCTTGGGAAAAACAAGAGGAAGGGGATATGTTGCTTAAGGCGTTCACTTACCCATCCGGTGATTGCGGGGGGAATCTTTTGTTGAAGGAATAGTTTTTGCCAATTGCCGCTCCACTTCATTCCAGGGACAGGAATTGGCTGACGATGATAACGGGCCGGGATTATGACGGCTTTCAATTTACCGCCTCGGTATAGCCGCTGCATTCGTTTCGAGGGTGTGGCGGTCAAGTAGATGGTTGCCGCAGAATCCTTTTTCGATTTATTAACCGCATAATGCAGCGAATCGTCAATGGAGTAGGGAAACGCATCGACTTCATCAACGATGATGACATCGAAAGCCTCAATAAAACGGAAAAGCTGATGTGTCGTGGCAACGGTCAGCGGCGAAAAGCCATGTCTATCTGCACTGCCGGCATAGAGGGTCGTGACGTCAATGGCAGGAAAGGCTTTTTTTAACCTTGGGGAGAGTTCGAGAACGACATCGGTCCTTGGTGTTGCCAAACAAATCCGTTTCCCGGCATACAACGCTGCCTCAATTGCTGGAAATAAGACCTCCGTCTTCCCTGCCCCGCATACGGCCCATACCAGGAATTCATCTTTTCCGTTCACGGCTTCAACGACACAGTCGGAGGCATTCTGTTGACCTGCCGATAAAGTGCCTGCCCACCTCATCACATTGTCAGGAATCGTAAACTGAACGCAGGGTCCGGTCCACCTATAAAGCTTTGCACATTCACTGACCCGTCCCATCATGACGCATGAGCGGCAATAGGTGCAATCTTGCTTGCAAATCTTGCAAGGGAATGTATAAAACAACGTTTGATCTTTGTTACCGCAGCGTAGACAGTTATAACTGCCGTTCCCCGATTGCACGCCGCAAGTTTCCGAGACATACCCATTCTTGAGGTGCTCTGCGAGGAGTTCTTGGGAGAAGGGGATTTCGAAGGCCAAAAGGTGTTTTCCTGTGAGATGGTTCTGGAGTTCCGGGGAATAAGGGGGGGAAATGCTCATATTTTCCAAATTGCAGCCTCCTTTTCTTAATAAATTACACTCCCCCTTATCATTCGCTTTTTACTTCCGAATCCCTTTTTACTCAATGAAAAAACGCCTTTCACTTAGTAAAGGCGTCACAGCTTAAATTTTATACCAGCCCATCCCCATTGAACCTTCTCCCAGATGCGTTCCGATTACTGGACCGAAGTAGCTGATGTCGAACTCGACATTTGGGAACCGTGCTTCAAGTTCGGCTTTCCAGTCTTTAGCTTCACTTTCCCGTTTTGCATGAATGATGACGGCTTTATACTTCTCGCCGATTGCCGCGTCTTCCCCAAGTAAATCGGCAATCCGTTTCATCGCCTTTTTTCTTGTACGGATTTTTTCGAACGGGACGATGACTTTATCAACAAAATGGAGGACAGGCTTCACTTGAAGCAGGCTGCCAATCAATGCTTGGGCACTGCTTAAGCGGCCGCCGCGCTGCAGATGGGATAGGTCATCTGCCATGAAGTAGGCCCTTACCGATGGTTTCATTTCTTCGAGCCTTGCCATGATTTCCTCTGCATTTTTACCATCAAGTGCCATCTTTGCCGCCTCGATCACGTAAAACCCCTGTACCATGCAGCTGATTTCCGAATCAAAGGCATGAACCCTAATCCCTTCGACCATTTCACCTGCAGATACCGCTCCTTGATACGTTCCGCTGATGCCGCTCGATAAATGAATGGAAATAACATCATCATATTCTTTTTGCAGTTCCTCGAACTTCTCGACAAACTTCCCGATTGGAGGCTGTGAAGTGGTCGGCAATTTCTCCTGCATCTTTACTTCCTGATAAAACTCATCCGCAGTTATATCAACTTCCTCCCGGTAAGCTTCATTGGAAAAAATGACATTAAGCGGCATCATATGTATATGTAAACGATCACGTATTTCCTTAGGTATATATGCAGTGCTATCTGTTACGACTGCGGTTTTCATAATAGTACCATCCTTATAAAAATTTACTCTGTATCATATTCAACATTCTATCTGAAAATACCTTTATTTGCATTAATAGCTTTCTGCATTATGAAACCAAGAATATGAATCAGTTATCCACCAAAAAAAATCCGGCCCTTCAGCACGCATTGCGGTATCTGAAGAGCCGGACATATCGAACGCTTTAATTACTTCACTTCCACCCAGCCATTTTTAATAGCTAGGACAACCGCTTGTGTACGGTCATTCACATTCATCTTCTGTAGAATGTTACTCACATGGTTCTTGACTGTCTTTTCACTGATATATAGAGTTTCTCCGATGGCCCGGTTGCTTTTCCCGTCCGCTAAAAGTTGAAGCACTTCACATTCGCGTCGAGTCAATAGGTGAAGCGGCCTCCTGATTTCTATCGTATGTACGGAATCACGATCAGCACCCTCTTCAGCTGCTAAGCGGCGATATTCTTTAACTAAATTATGGGTCACCTTCGGATGAAGGTATGAGCCGCCTTCAGCGACTACACGCACAGCATCAATTAACGCATCTGCGTCCATTTCTTTCAAAAGATAACCTTGTGCTCCTGTTTTCAATGCATGCTGCACGTAGTTTTCATCATCATGAATGGAAAGGATGATGACTTTTGTTTCAGGGTAACGGTTCACGAGCATTTTTGTTGCTTCGACCCCATTCATGGTCGGCATGTTGATATCCATGATAACAACATCAGGTTTATGTGTTTCAACGAGGTCCATCGCTTCGCTTCCGTCATCACCCTCGGCAACAACATCAAAGGATGATTCAAAATCTAATATGCGCTTTACGCCTTCACGGAAAAGCTGATGGTCATCGATAATGATGATACTAGTCTTCAACGGCTTCTTCCTCCTAGTTTCTATTTAATATGTCTATTCTCTATAATTTATCATGGTAGGGAACTTGTATAAATACCAAAGTGCCTGCCCCCGGTTGTGAATCGATCGTCATTTCACCCTCCAGCAGCTCGACCCTTTCCCTCATTCCTACCAAGCCAAATGAACCTTCTTTTTGAATCGAAGAGTCGAACCCCTTTCCATCATCTTTGACGACGACGGTTACCATCTCCTTGGAAATGGACAGTTTAACTTGAATCTGTTTGGGGTCCGCATGCTTCAATGAATTTTGTACAGCCTCTTGGACCAGCCTGAATAATGCGACCTCCATATCGGAAGGAAGCCTTTTGACCTGTCCAAGGTTGACGAAATTCAGGTTCACGCCATTATTATAGTCTTCGGTCGTTTGCAGGTACTTTCTGAGGGTAGGTACAAGGCCTAAATCATCAAGCGCCATAGGGCGAAGGTCATAGATGATCCTGCGCACTTCATATAAAGCATTCCTTACCATGACCTTTAAACTGCGGATTTCCACTAACGCTTCATCAGGGCCTCTCTCCCGCTGCACTCGTTCTATCAAGTCTGAGCGCATCATGACGTTTGCCAGCATTTGCGCAGGACCATCATGAATTTCTCGTGAGAGCTTTTTACGTTCCTGCTCCTGGGCTTCGATTATTTTCAGGCCGAAGTCCTGTTTGCGTTTCGCTTCTTGAAGGGCTTCTCCCACAAATTTAAGATCCTGTGTCAAATAATTCTGCACTACCGATATTTGCGAAACGAGATGCACCGCTTTATCGATCGTCTGCTGAAGACCCCTTAACCTTAACTCAAGCTCATCCCGGCGATTACGGAGCTCTTTCTCCAATTGTCGGTTAATTTGTAAATCGACTTGCAGCTTATGTGCCCTTTCATAAGCATCGCGCACCTGTTCTTCAGAAAAATGGTTGAAGTGCATACTGACTTCTGAAAGCCTTTTTCGAGCAAACCTAGCCTTCGAATCCAATGCATCGCTGTCGGTTATCACAATGGCAACCCTGATTTTCACATCATCAAGCTCTTTTGATAATGTCTCGAAATCCTTTCGGCATTGTTCGCCGATATCAAAGACCTCATCCTTACTCTCACTAACAGTGCTCACCATTGTTTCTAAGATCTTGTCCAATGCTTTAGCATCAACCTTTTTTATGGACATTAAGATCCCTCCACTTAAATCAAAAGACTTAAACAATTTATTGTCTTAAAGACTATGTATATGGAAAAAAGTTCTTTCCCTTTTTCATGAATGGCTAAATTTCAGGAAACTTTTGTATGAAGTAACCTTCATGAACATATTGTACCAAAAAAAGATTAAAAATACGTTAATTCCCTTTTATGATTTCCTAAAATGTACCTTTTTACTATACATCCCATATTCCCGGCCATTAAGTCTGCCTATTAAAGGCAGAAAACCGTTTCTATTATCCTAATACAAAATATCCTTTTCAATCAAATGGGATATTCTGCTCCATTGATTATCTTATGAAATAGATGCATTTATTAAATGGCAAAATCCCTGAAATGAGAGGACGCGTTAAAGCAAAGCCAGGATAATGGCACAGAACTCATGTTTTTCCTAAAATGTTATTCTTTTAAGAATATATGACCAGCTAATAACAATAACAGGCAATGAAATTAATTATAACACGTACAGCTTTTTCTTATATTAAAGTTTCTTTACACATGCGGTATGTAAATGAATCGTCATTGCCACTTTTTCCGCAAAGCCTTATAATAAATCAACTAATAGGAAGTACGAAGGTGGAATAGTAATGCTCACTCAATATTTAACGGTGGCAGGTCGCGGCGAACATGAAATCATCATTGAAAAATCCCGTTTTATTTCCCACATCGCCCGAGTTGAAACCGAAGATGCCGCACAGGCCTTTATCCAGGAAATCAAGAAAAAGCACAAAGATGCTACACATAATTGTTCCGCTTATATGATCGGGGAACAAAATCAAATCCAAAAAGCCCTCGACGATGGGGAACCGAGCGGAACGGCAGGCGTCCCTATCCTGGAAGTACTTAAGAAAAAAGAACTGAAAGACACCGCTGTTGTTGTAACACGATATTTTGGCGGCATCAAACTTGGTGCTGGCGGTCTCATTCGCGCTTACAGCAAAGCGACCTCAGAAGGAATAAATACCACTGGTGTGGTCGTAAGAAAACTAATGCGGGTCATTTCGACAACTGTCGAATATACCTGGCTTGGGAAATTGGAAAACGAATTGCGATCTTCCATTTATCAAATAAAGGAAATTCAGTACCTTGATCAGGTCAATATCCTTGTATATGTCGAGGAAACACAAAAAGAGACATATACCTCATGGATTACAGAGCTGACAAATGGTCAAGGCCATATCACTGAAGAAGAAATGATTTATCTGGAAGAGGAATTCGCCTGATAGACTACTGCATATTTCTCCTTTTTATGCTGTAATATAATTGAAAAGAATATTTATTTTACGAAATTATTAAATCATTGTAAAATTAGGTGTGATATATGACGAAATATAAAGTGTAGGATTCGAAAAATAGCGATATATGTCTGATATTCGTTATTTAAAAGGAGAAGAAAAAGATGTCTACTACTAGGCGTGTTTATAAAGTTAAAAAAACTAAGAAAAAAAGGCGAAAGAGGCTTTGGTTGTTGCTTGTTCCCCTGCTGGTACTTGGTCTGGGAGCTTCTACGTATGCTGCGACCCTGTATATGAAAGCCCAGAACGTATTCAGTGATTCTTATGACCCTGTGGAGGCATCAGCAAAGCGAAATGCAGCGATCGACCCGCTCGAAGATAATTTCTCGATCCTTTTCATAGGGATCGATGATAGTAAGGACCGTGACTTAAAAGGAAATTCCCGCTCGGATGCTTTAATTCTGGCCACATTCAATAAAGATCAAAAATCTATAAAACTATTAAGCATTCCACGTGATTCCTATGTGTACGTGCCAGCCAAAGGCGTAACCACGAAAATCAACGCGGCCCACGCAGCCGGCGGACCAAAGGCGACGATGGACACCGTAGAGGAGTTATTCGATATCCCTGTCGATTATTATGTTCGCATGAACTTTAATGCTTTCATCGATGTCGTAGATTCATTGGATGGTATCGAAGTAGATGTCCCTTATGAAATAAATGAAATCGATTCACATGACAAAAAGAATGCCATCCATCTTGAAGAAGGATTACAGACCGTTGATGGTGAGGAAGCATTAGCGTTTGCACGGACACGTAAAAAGGATAGTGATATCCAACGCGGTGAACGTCAGCAGGAAGTCCTAAGGGCCATCATTGCCAAAGCAACCTCTGCCGGATCACTGACGAAATATACAGATGTAATGGAAGCAGTCGGTGACAATATGACAACGAACCTTCAATTCTCACAAATGAGAGGTTTCATAAAATATGTAACTACCGATAAAGGACTCAATCTTGAAACCATCAAACTCGAAGGTCAGGATTCTACCATTAACGGAACCTATTATTATCAGCTGAACGATACATCAGTAGCGAACACTAAGCTGTTGCTTCAATCCCACTTGAACCTGGGACCGAATGAAGGCAATCAAACTGAAGCAGTTCAATCACAAATACAAGAATAACGTGAGACCCCCACTCGTCATGAGTGGGGGTTTCCTTTTCAGCGCAGACAGCCTTAAATGTTCCACTCTCAATACAGCAAAAAAAGCCACCAACCGTTTCTTTAAACGATTGGTGGCTTTTATTTATATTAGCTAATCTAGTAATCTATTTCCAAAACGGTCATGGCTTGTTTTTAAAGTTGAGCATCTTGAGCAACGGCTGGTAGTTTGAATTGACCAAACCAATTTTCTCCACAAAAATCTCTATGATCAGCAGGAGTCCCGTCACAAGGATCAAAGCTCCCCACATCGTTGCAAATGAAAAGATTATGGCCGCTAAGCCAAAGCAAGCAGCTAAAGCGTAAATGAGCAAGACAGTCTGCTTATGAGTGAATCCCAAGTTTATCAAACAGTGATGTAAATGGGATTTATCAGCAGCCGAGATCGGCTGTTTATTGACGACCCTGCGGATAATCGCGAAAAATGTATCCGAAATGGGAACACCCAAAATGATGATCGGTACGATCAATGAAATCATCGTAACGTTTTTAAACCCTAACAGGGATAGAACGGCAATGATGTAACCTAAGAATAATGCACCTGTATCTCCCATGAAAATCTTTGCCGGATGAAAGTTATATTTCAAAAAGCCAAGAGTGCTTCCAATCACGATCAATGCGACCATAGCAACAAATATGTCCCCTTTAATAAGGGCCATGGTTGCAATTGTCACTAATGCGATCGTTGAGACACCGCCTGCAAGGCCATCCAGTCCATCTATCAGGTTGATTGCATTAATGATGCTGACGATCCACAAAATTGTGATCGGTATACTAAAAACACCAAATTCAAGTGTATCGGTAAAGAACGGCAAATTGATGAATTCCACTTCAAGACCGCCCCATAATACGATAATGAGGGCCGCCAAAACCTGGCCCAGGAATTTGGGCGCAGCTCTTAATTCAAAAATATCATCAGCCATCCCGATCAAAATGATGACAAGGGCTCCCACCAGAAGGGGCAACTGCTCCCGAAAGTCATTCATGAAAAGTAAGAAGGTAATGAAAAAACTCAAAAATATAGCTAAACCGCCCATGCGCGGCATAATTTTACTATGCACTTTTCGCTCATTCGGTTTATCGGTAGCTCCTAATTTAAAGGCCAGCTTTCCGACAAAAGGAGTCAAAAAAATGGATAATAAAAAGGCTACCAACAAGGCCCCTATTAACATCAAGAACCACCTCAATTCCACTAAAAATCTAATACCCGTATCGTTCTATATGAAAACCTATATATAAATGCTTATTTTAATTTTTCATCCTCAAATAAACATTATATACGTTTTTGGCTAAAATCTCTATAGAAAAGTTGCTTTTTGCAAATTTTTGTAAATCCGACCCTATCTTTGTCAGGCCTCCGGATTTTTTTAATTCCATGGCATTGCAGATGGCCAATTTCAGCTGTTCAACATTGCCGATATCCGTAATCCAGCCCTTGCTCCGATCGGGAATCAATTCCTGTACACCTCCGACATCACTTGTGATTGCCGGAAGACCCGATCTTGCTCCTTCAAGTAAAACAAGTGGAAAACTTTCGCTTAATGAAGTCAATAATGTGATGTCCCCTAACGGATAGATTCGTTCTAAATCTTCACGATACCCTAAAAAGTGCACATGATCGGATAATCCCTTTTCCGAGACCATCTCTTCCAGAGCAGATCTCCTGCTCCCGTCCCCTGCAAGCAACAGCTTCACATTCGGGAATTCCGATACCACTTCACTTAATGCCGCTAAAGCAAATTCATGGCCTTTCACCGGTTCAAGCCTTGCAGGCATGATGACGATGAAATCATCCTTCCCAAACCCGAAATCTTCTCTTTGAAGCGGGAAAGGCAATTCCGTTTCAAAGTCAATTCCGTTTAGGATCTTTGTTATTTTTGAAGAATGGATTCCTTGATCAATCAAGTCTTGCTTAAAGCGGTCGGAAACTGCCAGTATATGATCGGCATATTGAAATGACCTTACATGAAGGCCTGTAAACAATTTCCCTTTTACGCCCTGCCCCAAAAAGTCATGATGAGGTGAACTGTGAACAGTAAGAAGCCAAGGGCATTTGATGAGGCGCTTTATAAAGGCACCATATATATTCGCCCGCGGACCATGTGTATGGATGATGTCTATATTATTTAGACGGATAAAGTCCCGTAAAGGTTTCAAAATTGAAAGGTCATATTTGGATTGTTGCTTGAAAAGTTCGGTTTGTATCCCGGAAGCCATGGCCCGCCGGTAAAGTTCACCTTCTTCAAATACACCAAGCAAACATTCCTCTTTATTCAATTGGTTCAGTAAGGACATAATATGAAACATTCCGCCGCCAGTTTCATTACCAGCGTTTAAATGTAAGATTCTCATCCAGTCCACTCCTTATATTCAGGAACGCTGCACCGTTCTCCTTAACCGCTTAACCTTCAAAACGAATCTTGGCAGCGCAAGCATCCGTTTCCAGCGCGAAGGTTGCTGGATCAGTCGGTACAACCATTCAAGACGCATCTTTTGCCAGATAACCGGGGCGCGGTTCACCTTTCCCGCAAGGACATCAAAGCTTCCCCCAACTCCCATGAATAACCCCTTATTGAATAGCCCATAGTGCTTGGAAACCCATTTTTCCTGCCTAGGGAACCCTAATGCAGTCAAAATGATGTCTGGTTCAAGATCCGCTATCGACTTAGGCAGGGCATCATCCTTTATATCAATGTAACCATGGTTGTATCCCACCAACTCGAGACCCGGATATGATTCTTTTACTTTCAGGGCCGCCGCTTCTATCACGCTTTCCTCCGCTCCAAGCAGGTACACCTTCAGCGCTTTTTCATCAGCGACCCGAAATAATTCATTCATCAAGTCGAATCCAGTAATCCGCTCTTGTAAAGGTTGATTTAGCCATTTAGAGGCCATAATAATACCAACGCCATCCGGAGTGATGTAATCAGCCGATATAATGATGTCTTTATAATCCTGATGTTCATTTGCATACTCAACTATTTCCGGATTTGCCGTAACGATAAACGTTTTTTCCTGATTCATCAATCTTGGATAGATCATTCCATTCATGAATTCATCCATATTGCTATCAATGAATGGTATGGATAGTATCTCAACAAACTTTTCTGTCATTTCACTTCAGCCTTTCATATGTACTATACATCTAAAGGGTGGGGTATTATTCAAGAAATTTTTTCATACACATCATAGAACGTGATTTTTGATTCAAAGGTGGTTAATCAATTGAAGTTTATAGAGAAGCAATCGTTATCCATTCTATTTCTGTGCCTGCTCGTCCCATCGGCAGTTCCTCACCCTATCGCCGGTTACATGGCAACGGCGCTGATGCTCATTTTTATCGGTATAAATAAAAAAAACCTGTTATTAATTCTATTCATTTATTTCCCTGCCCGTCCCTTATTGATGGAACTGAATAGCGGCTTAACCTATACAGGTGACTTGATCATTCTCACCTTATTCATTTCTTTGCTTATTGAAAGATTCAAAAAGAACGAATGGCAATTTTCGAAATACCATTTTACTGCGCCATTTTGGTTGTTTTGCTTAATTGGTGCCGGGGCTGCACTCATAACCGGAGTGGGAATCCTCCCCATCCTATTTGAACTCCGTGCATTGCTTATTACATTCTTGCTTCTTTACATTATCGGTGAATTAAATCTAGAAAGAAAGGATATCTTTCTCTTTTTAAAGGTAATCCTAATATTTACAGTCTTACTTTGCCTGCATGGCATCGTGGAGAAAATCTTTTCACGTACGGTCCTGCTTCCCCATGCTTGGGAAATGTGGAATCTTTCTCCTATAAACCGGATGAGGATTTATGGAGCACCGGCCAATCCTAATGTATTTGCCTTATTCATAAGCATCCAGTTATTCCTTAGTTTCTTTCTATTTCAGTCGCTGAAAAAATATAAATGGATCGTCTTCCTGGCAGCCATCCTGTTTTCCGGAACGTTACTGCTTACCTACTCACGGGGCACGATGATTGCATTTGGGTTCTCGGCGCTTGTCTTTATGATATGGACTAGAAATAAACCATTTCTCAAATATGCCGTAGGAGCACTTTGTCTCGGCCTGCTTCTTATTTATTACCCAGTTTTATTTGCATCAAGTAAAGTGGAGGTATCCGCATCGATTCCCATGGAAAATATGGTAATTGGCAGCACCCCCTCCCATGAACACGAACATGCCCTCTCCAATCGTTTTTCAGAGATGTTCTCTGATAAAACTCTGCACCAAAGTACGGAATGGGGCCGGTTATATGTCCTAATCAAAGGAATTGAAATTTTCACAGATCACCCGATAATCGGTACCGGGCTAGCAACCTTCGGAGATTCTGCCACACTTTCCTATTCCTCACCAATCTATCAGGATTACCAAATTGGTGAAAGGATGTATACCGATAATCAATATATCCAGATTCTGGTCCAAACTGGCGTATTGGGATTTCTTGCAGTCCTTGCATTCATCTTTTTCACCTGCCGTAAAATCCTTAAATTGGGAAATGGCACTTTAGCAGCGTTCACCATCTGCCTGATGTTGGCCGCATTATTAGCAGGACTTTTCTACAATATTCTCGAAGATAAAACGTTTACGCTGATATTTTACAGTTGTTTGGGAATCTGTTTACAGAAGGACATCATTTTAAAGGATTGAAAATATGCCTACTCTTTCACATGTCATTAAATCGGTCGGGCTCGTCACCATTATTGCAGCCATTGGAAAAGTCCTCGGTTTCGGTCGGGAATCGATCATAGCCGCCTATTTCGGGGCATCATCACTGGCAGATGTTTTTTTCGTGGCAAGCCTCATACCAACCATTCTTTTTACGGCTCTCGGCAGCGGTCTTCAGGCCGGCGTTATCCCTATTTACTTGGAAAAGAAAGCGGACAATCCGGTGAAAGCTGATGAATTCATCAGTGTTTTAGGCTCTTTCTTTATGCTGGTAGCCGGAGTCCTGACCATTGCCTGCATGATTTTCATAAAGCCGCTCGTCATGTTGACAGCCCCGGGTTTCTCTGAGTCTGAGCTTGCCCTGACGGAGTCACTGACCCGGATCATGCTGCCAAGTTTACTATTTTTCACGCTTTCATACATGGCGACGGGGGTCCTGAATGCGAATAAGCGTTTTATTCTGCCGGCACTCACTTCAACTGCACAAAACACGGTCATTATAGCAGCCACTGTATTGTTCGCTGCTCCGTTTGGGATTGAAGGATTGGCTTGGGGCTTTTTATTCGGTGCAGCAAGCCAGTTCCTTATTCAATACCCATCATTGAAGAAATACGGAGTCCGGCCCATCGTCGCTTTCCTGCCCCATAAAAGGCAGATCGTTCAAACACTGTACACCTTTTATCCAATCATCATCGCCGCTTTGGCGATCCAGTTGAATAGTGTCGTCGATCGGATTATTGCGACTTCGCTCGAAACAGGGAGCGTATCGGCACTGAACTATGCGAATCGCCTGCTGTGGCTGCCATTAAGCATTGTCCTCACGCCCCTGATTACCGTATTGTATCCTTCAATCGTCGAGCGTGCACTTATAGGCTATCGCTCTTTCCTTAATTTGACCTTAAAGGGATTGAAGTCGCTATTATTTTTAGCGATTCCTTTCATGGTCGTCATGTTAATCAGCGGAAACAGCTTAATCACTCTGGCTTTCCAGCGCGGGGCCTTCGATGCTTCAGCAACCGAGGTGACTTATAGGGCATTCATCTTTTATTCAGCTTGCCTCCCGTTCTTTGCACTGCGGGATTACCTGATGAACGCTTTCTACGCCTTGAAGAAAGTGAAAGTGGCCATGTATTCCTGCCTGGTTGCCGTATTACTTAACGTCCTGCTCAGCTGGGTCCTATCACGTTATCTCGGCGTCGGCGGAATCGCTTTAGCATCAGGCATTTCCATGCTCCTGCAATCTCTCTACCTTTTCGGCTACCTATGGTTAAAGACAGAAAGAACGGACAAGGCCGCTTTCACGGATGTTTTTCAGGAAAGCAGCAAGCTTGCCATCATCGGAATCATCATTTACGGACTCGCTCTCTGGATCCATCCGTTAACCATGACGTTACCCATCATCATGGAATTAGTGATCATTTCGCTGCTGGTATTCGGATTATATCTCGCATTATCCATTCTTTTTAAAGTAAGCAGCCTGCAAGCGCTGAAAAGGATTGGGTCATCCAAGTAATTCATTAGAAGAAGGAGTGCCATTATGAACATTTTAATCACGACGATTTTCAACTACCCTCATGAAGGTGGGCTATCGAGCCATATCACTACGTTAAAAAAGGGTTTAATGTCGAGGGGCCATGATGTGGACATATTATCTTTCTCTCAATTGCCACCTTTCAAGAGGAAGATGCTCGCCCAGGCTCCAGGATTTTTATTAAATAAAGTAAAACAGGGGAGCGGCCAGCTTTTCAATGACCGGCAACGCCAAAAATTATTGGCTTCATCTATTAAAGCCTTGAAAAAGAACTATGATGTCATTAATGCTCAAGACATTTTCGCAACGCTCGCCTCCATCGAATCCGGGATACCAACGGTGCAAACCGTCCATGGGTATTATTCATTCGAGGCAGTCAGCAGGGGCGCCCTTCTTCCGGATAGTGAAGAAGATTTGATGATTCGGGAGCTGGAAAGGAAAGCTTATCAGTCAGCTGCAAAAGTGGTGACGGTCGATCGAAGGATCAAAGACTATATAAATCATTTGGCACATATAGAGGCGGATACGATCAAGAACTTCATTGACGTATCTGCTTTCAAACCGGAAATGGCAAAGCGGGTGCAAACCCGCCGGGACTTTCAAATACCCCTACATAAAAAGATGATTTTCGTTCCGAGAAGAATGACGGAAAAGAACGGTGTCATCTACCCGCTCCTGGCTCTGCCGGAGGTGCTGGAAAATCATCATGAAACGGTATTGGTCTATGCAGGTACAGGAGAACAGCGAAGCCGGCTTGAGGAAACGGCAGCCAGGCTCAAAATATCAGATTCCGTACTTTTCCTGGGTTCAGTGCCATTCGAGAAAATGCATAATCTCTATGAAACATCGGACATCGTACTCATCCCTAGCGTTCATTCCCACGGGGTGGAAGAAGCGACTTCCATTTCTGCATTGGAAGCGATGAGTTGCCGCTCACCCGTCATTGCAAGCGCAATCGGAGGTTTAAAGGAGATTCTCATTGATGGTGAAGATGGTCTGTTAGTGGAAGAAAAAAATAAGGAAGCACTGGCACAAGCCATCTCCATTCTGCTTAAAGACGCTGAATATGCAACAAAGTTAGCTGCGAAAGCAAGATATAAAATGGAAAACGAATACTCCCACCTTTCAGCAGCCGAGCGGTTTGAGAAAGCTTATGAGGAAGTGCTGAACTAAAAAAAAGCAGACCCGAAGCCCGGGTCTGCTTTTCACTTTCATACCATTGCGGAACTACGCCTTTTCATTTGTTCTTCACGGTATTTTTTTTGTTCTTGTTTAGACATGGCGTTATATTCTTTTAAGAATGCTTCATATTGCGGCATTACTTCGTTCATGGCACCGTATGCCTTTAACTCTCCATATTCAAGCCATAAAGCCTTTTGGCAAAATTTCTTCATCTGACCGATTGAATGGCTGACAAAGAACATCGTTTTGCCTTTTTCCTTAAATTCGTTCATTTTCTCCAAACACTTTTCAGCAAAGTTTTTATCCCCGACTGATAAGGCTTCATCAATAATCAGGATATCTGGATCGATATGCACGGAAATGGAAAAACCAAGCCTGGACTTCATGCCGCTTGAGTAGGATTTCACCGGTTGGTCAATGAACTTGCCAAGTTCTGAAAACTCGATGATCTCGGGCTCAAGTTCTTTGATTTGATTTTTGTCGAATCCGAGCATCAGCATTTTCAGTTCGATATTTTCTCTGCCCGACAACTGATTATTCAGTCCCGATGAAACGGCAATCAAAGCTGTTTTCCCGTTAGTTTGGACATTTCCGTCCGTTGGCGGGATAATACCCGCAATAATATTGGATAATGTGGATTTCCCTGATCCGTTGACCCCGACAAATCCTATTACATCGCCCTTTTCAGCTTCAAAACTTACATTCCTCAGAGCAAAATACTCTTCCCCATAGCTTTTGGGCAAAAGGAGATCCAATAATTTTTCCGAGTTTTTATTATATAATTTATATTTTTTCGTTATATCTTTGACTATTACCGATTTTTCCAACTTTTCTCACTTCCAGTTTACTTAAAGTCAACAAAGCGATCTCTAAACCTGACATGCAGCGAGGAACCTATCAAAAACAAGATGATAACGACTGCCCAGAAATAAAGCGTATACTCCCAATGCTCTATTAGATACCATGATTCCCCCAACAATGATGCTCGATACCCCTCCACAATATAATATAGGGGATTCAGCTTCATGATGTTGACTATGACAGGATGGTCCTTAGCATCCATTACCCAAAGGATTGGTGTTAAATAAAACAAGACTTTCATTAAGGACACGATTATATTATGAACGTCACGAATGATGGTTGATAATGTTGAAGAGATTAACCCAAACGAAAATAACAGCAAGACCGTCGCAACAATATAATACGGCAGCTGCAAGATATAGACTGTTGGGAGGTATCCAGTAAAACCTAATAGGATGATGATGACTCCCAGCAGCATTAAATGCTGATACAACTTGGCAAAGATGACATACGATGGGATGACACTCATCGGAAAGCTCATCTTGGATACCATATTCAGTCGGGAAAAGACGGATTTGGACGTTTGAGTTATTGAAGGATTCACAAAAAACCAGACAACTATCCCTGCCATAAGCCATGGAAGGAAATTATCACCGCGATTTAAGATTATAAATCCGAATACAAACCAATAAATCGCAATCTGTATCATCGGATTGATGATTTCCCATAGGATTCCCAGGTAGTTATTGCTGTTGGCACTTTTCACTTCATAAACAGATAAACGCCTTACCAAATAAAAACTATTGATTTGTTCTTTTAAAACGGTCAAAGCTGAACTCATAAATTACACAGACCTTCCTAAAAACACTTTTTCTACGACACGGCGTGAAGCCTGGCCATCCTCGAGTGCACAAAACCGCTCGTGAAAATGATTGATATCATTGGTATTTTCGTATTTCACCGTCTTGATACTATCAATGACCGCATCAGATGTTTTGACTAACAAACCAGGTGCATTCTTTTCAAAGTCAAAGTAAAACCCGCGAAGCTTGTCCCTGTAATTTTCAATATCATATACATAGAAAAGCATCGGACGCTGTAAATTTGCGTAATCAAAGAATACAGATGAATAATCAGTTATTAATAAATCCGAAATAAGATACAAATGACTGATATCCTCGTAACCGGATAAATCATAGGCGAATCCATGATACGCCGATAAATCCAAATTCTCTGAAACCAAGTAATGAAGACGGAGCAGAATGACATACTCCTCCCCCAATTCCCGTTTCATTCGATCCAGATCCAGCTTTATTTCAAACTTATATTTTCCCTTACTATAGAACTCATCGTCCCTCCAAGTAGGGGCATATAAAACGATCCTTTTCTCTATTGGTATACCCAACTTCTGTTTCAATGAGTCGATTGTATCACGATTATCCCCATTGTAAAGTATATCATTACGAGGATAACCAGTTTCCAGAATTTTAGAAGTATCGACATTGAAGGCCCTGGCAAAAATTTCACTGGAATAAGCATTCGGTGAAATTAAATAATCCCATTTACTTGATTCGGCATGGAAATTTTCTTTATATTGATCCGTCGTTGTTCCAGGCATATGAACTTCATCCATATCCGCCGCAAGTTTCTTTAATGGAGTACCATGCCACGTTTGCAAATAGATCGTGTGCTTCGGCTTTGGAATCCAAAGCGGGAGCCTGCTGTTCGTTACCCAATAATGGGCCCTTGTCATTTTGAGCAGCCAACTGAATGAAAAACGATTGAGATATGGGATGCCTGCCTCTTCGAAATGAGCTGTATATCTTTTATCCACGCTCCAATACATTTTATATTCAGGATGGTGACTCTGCAAGTATTCATAAATCGCCCGGGGATTGCAGCTATACTGCTTGCCCAAAAAGCTTTCGAAAATAACAAGCTTCCGGTCCACCGGCAATACTGTGCCCGCCATTGCAAAAGCCATTTTATATCCTCTTAAAAAAATTGCTTTAGCCTTATTTTTAACTAGCGATAGAAAGGAAGGTCTCTTTGAGGTTTGTACTTTTTCATTTGACATATCCGATCTCCCTTTTTATTGATGGCTCTTTTCGTAAAGATTGTTGTTTTTAAAAACTAAACGATTTAAGGTTGATT